>NZ_AMRI01000019.1 GCF_000299915.1 Gallaecimonas xiamenensis 3-C-1 | reverse complement strand
CATGTTGCTGTCGATGCCCGCCAGGGCTTCGTCATAGCTGTGGACTATCTTGTTGAATCCAGACACCTTTTACTCCTTAAAGATGGGTCATCAGGCAGGCTTTTTCCCGGCCCATCATGGCCTGGGCAACCTTGGACACCGGCGGGCGACCCAATTTGTCACTGATAAAGCGGCCAGCTTCGCACAGCCTGGCCAAATCGACCCCATGGGCTATGCCTAGGCCGTTAAGCAGGTACACCAGATCTTCGGTGGCGACGTTGCCGCTGGCCCCCTTGGCGTAGGGGCAGCCCCCTAGGCCGGCCACGGCGCTGTCCACCACGCTCACCCCCATGGCCAGGGCCTGGTGGATATTAGCAATGGCCATGCCGTAGGTGTCGTGAAAGTGCACCGCCAGTTTGCTCAGGGGCACCTGCTGGGCCACGGCGTCGATCAGCTGCTGGGTTTTAACCGGGGTGCCGACCCCTATGGTGTCGCCAAGGGAAATTTCGTCGCAGCCCATCGCCAGCAGGGCCTTGGCCACCCGGGTGACCTGGGCCGGGTCTATGTCCCCCTCGTAGGGGCAGCCCAGCACGCAGGACACATAGCCGCGTACCCGCAGGCCCTTGGCCTTGGCCTGGCTGGCCACAGGGGCAAAGCGGGCCAGACTCTCGTCGATGGAGCAGTTGATGTTGGCCTGGCTGAAGGTCTCGGAAGCGGCGCCGAACACCGCCACTTCGTCGGCCCCGGCGGCCAGGGCCCCTTCCAGGCCCTTGAGGTTGGGGGTCAGGGCCGAATAGACCACCCCTTCCTTGCGGGCCAGGGCGGCGAACAGGGCGGCGGTGTCGGCCATCTGCGGCACCCATTTGGGAGACACAAAGCTGCCCACTTCCACATGGCGAAGGCCGGCCCCCACCAGCATCTCAATCAGCTGTTTTTTGTCCTCGAGGGCCACCTGCACGGCTTCGTTTTGCAGGCCGTCCCGGGCTCCCACTTCGACAATGCGAACCTGCTGGGGGTAGGGCATCAGGCTTCCTCCAGGCGCACCAGTTCGGCGCCGTCGCTGACCCGTTGCCCGGGCTGGAAGAAGACTTCCGCTACCACCGCGTCCCTGGGGGCGGCAATGGCGTATTCCATTTTCATGGCCTCCATGACAATGAGGGTGTCACCGGCCTTGACCTTGTCACCGGCCTTGGCCGGCACCGCCACTATGGTGCCGTTCATGGGGGCGGTCAGGTCGGCCTCGTGGCCGTCGTCTTGCAGGGTTTCATTGCGGTGCAGCCGCACTTCAAAGGGCTGGCCCTGGTCGAACAGCACCACGCTGTCGCCGTGGCGCCACACCGGCAGGCTGAGCTGGTGGCCGTCGAGGCTGGCCTGCAGGTTGTCGTCCTGCAATTGGCCTTCGGCCAGCACCTGGTGGCCGTGAAAGCCCAGTTGCCAGCCATTGCCGCTGGCCCTGGCTTCTACGGCCAGCAGCTCGCCGTCGCCCTTGTCCAGGCGCAGGGTTAGCACAGGATCGCTGTTGAGACGCCAGCCGTCGGCCCTGTGCCACAACGAGCCGGGTTCGCTGCTGGCCTGGCGCCGCTCCTGGGCCCCCTGGCGGCGATAGCAAAGGATGGCCAGGGCCGCCAGGGCCAGGCGATGCTCGGTCCATTGGGGCTCGCCGGTGAGGCTGGCGGCGTGCTGGTCGATAAAGCGGGTGCACAGATCCCCGGCCACAAAGGCCGGATGGCTGACCAGGCGGCGCAGGAAACCGACGTTGGTATGGATCCCGGCCAGGCAGTAGCGGTCCAGCACCCTGGCCATCTTGCCAAGGGCCGACACCCGGTCACTGCCGTGGACAATCAGCTTGGCAATCATCGGGTCGTAGAAGGGACTGATCTCGTCCCCTTGCCGCACCCCGGTGTCGATACGCACGCCGCTGGCCGGTTCGCGCAGCAGTTTGATAAGACCGCTTTGGGGCAAAAAGCCCTTGTAGGGGTCTTCGGCGTAGATACGCACTTCGACGCTGTGGCCGTTGCAGGCTACGTCCTGCTGGGCAAGGGGCAGGGGCTGGCCAGCCGCGACCAACAGCTGCCATTCCACCAGATCCTGGCCGGTGACCATCTCGGTGACCGGGTGCTCCACCTGCAGGCGGGTGTTCATTTCCATAAAGAAGAAGTCGTGGCCGTCCAGCAAGAACTCGACGGTGCCGGCCCCCACATAGCCGATGGCCTGGGCGGCCTTGACCGCCGCCTCCCCCATGGCTTGGCGCAGCTTGGGGCTAAGGCCGGGGGCCGGGGCTTCTTCCACCACCTTTTGGTGGCGGCGCTGGGCCGAGCAGTCCCGGTCGCCCAGGTAGATGCAGTGGCCCTGGCTGTCGGCAAAGACCTGCACTTCCACGTGGCGGGGCCGGGTCAGGTAGCGCTCCAGCAGCAGGGTGTCGTCGCCGAAGGCGCTCTTGGCCTCACGGCGGGCACTTTCGATGGCTTCCTTGAGCTTCTCCGGCCCTTCCACCACCCGCATGCCCTTGCCGCCGCCGCCCATGGCGGCCTTGATCAGCAGCGGAAAACCGATGTCGATGGCTTCGCGCAGCAAGGTGGCGTCGGACTGGTCGTCGCCGTGGTAGCCCGGTACCAGGGGCACCCCGGCCTCGGCCATGATGGCCTTGGCGGCCGACTTGGAGCCCATGGCGTCGATGGCGGCCACCGGCGGCCCGACAAAGGCGATACCGGCGTCAAAGCAGGCCTGGGCAAAGCCGCTGTTTTCGGACAAAAAGCCATAGCCGGGGTGCACGGCGTCGGCGCCGGCGGCCTTGGCGATGGCCAGGATCTTGTCGGCGCGCAGATAGGACTGGCTGGCGTCGCTCGGCCCCAGGTGCCAGGCCTCGTCGGCCAGTTGCACGTGGCGGGCCTGCTTGTCGGCGTCGGAATAGACGGCAACGCAGCGAATGCCCAGGCGATGGGCGGTGCGGATCACCCGGCAGGCGATCTCGCCCCTGTTGGCAATAAGGAGGGTCTTAAACATGGCGCTTTACCTGCCAGCCGGGTGGCCGCTTGTCGAAGAAGGCTTTGAGCCCTTCCTGGCCTTCGGGGCTGACCCTGATCCGGGCGATTTCGTTGGCCGTGTGGTGGCGAAGGGCGTCGTCCAGTGGCTCGCGGGAGACCTGATCCAGCAGCTGCTTGCAGGCCACCAGGGCCTCGGGACCGTTGCCCAGCAGCAGGTTCACGAAGTGCTCAAGCTGGCTGTCGAGGTTGTCGGTCACCTCATGGACCAGCCCCAGGGCCAGGGCGGTGGCGGCGTCGAAGCGCTCGGCGGTCAGGGCGTAGCGGCGGGTCTGGCGATGGCCAAGGGTGCGCACCATATAGGGGCTGATCACTGCCGGGATAAGGCCCAGTTTGACCTCGGATAGGCAGAACTGGGCCTTGGGTTCGGCAACGGCGATGTCGCAGCAGGCGATAAGGCCAAGGGCGCCGCCAAAGGCGCTGCCCTGCACCCGGCAAACAGTGGGGTGGGGGAAGCTGTCCAGGCGCATCATCAGTTCGGCCAGGGCCTCGGCTTCGGCCAGGTTCTGGTCAAAGCTTTGGGTGACCTGGCGCTGCATCCAGTTGAGATCGGCCCCGGCCGAGAAATGCTTGCCCTCGGCCTTGAGCACCAGCAGCCGCACCTTGGGGTCCGAGGCCAGTTCCGACAGGGCCTGGACCAATTGGCCGATCAGCACCTCGTCGAAGGCATTGAATTTTTCCGGGCGGTTCAGACAGAGGCTGGCCACGCCGCGCTCGTCGATATCCGTGATTAACCAGTCCATGATCTCTCCTTACATGCGGAACACGCCGAAACGGGTGTCGCTGATGGGGGCGTTCAGGGCCGCAGCCAGGGCCAGCCCCAGCACCTCGCGGCTTTGGGCGGGGTCGATGACGCCGTCGTCCCAAAGCCTAGCCGATGCGTAGTAGGGGTGTCCCTGCTGCTCGTACTGGTCGATGATGGGGGCCTTGAAGGCCTGCTCTTGCTCATCGCTCCAGCTTTCGCCCTTTTTCGCCAGGTTGTCTTTGGTGACGGTGGCCAATACCCCGGCAGCCTGCTCGCCACCCATCACCGAAATGCGGGCGTTGGGCCACATCCACATCAGGGTGGGGTCATAGGCGCGGCCGCACATGCCGTAGTTGCCGGCACCGTAGGAGCCACCGATCACCAGGGTGAATTTGGGCACATTGGCGCAGCTCACCGCTGTCACCATCTTGGCACCGTGCTTGGCGATGCCTTCGGCCTCGTATTTTTGGCCAACCATAAAGCCGGTGATGTTCTGCAAGAACACCAAGGGCACCTTGCGCTGGCAGCACAACTCGATGAAATGGGCGCCTTTTTGAGCGCTTTCACTGAACAGGATGCCGTTGTTGGCCACTATGCCCACCGGGTAACCCTGGATCTGGGCAAAGCCGCAGACCAGGGTCGGACCGTACAGGGCCTTGAATTCGTGAAACTCGGAGTCGTCCACCAAGCGGGCGATGACTTCCTTTACGTCGAACGGCTTTTTCAGGTCGGTACCGACGATGCCGTACAGCTCTTCGGGGCTGTAGCGGGGCGGCCTTGGGTCACTGATGGCCACCTGGCTGGGCTTTTGCCAGTTGAGGTTGGCCACCGCGTCCCGGGCCAGGGCCAGGGCATGGGCGTCGTCCTGGGCGTAATGGTCCGCCACCCCGCTGACCTTGCAGTGCACGTCGGCGCCGCCTAAGTCTTCGGCGCTCACTTCCTCGCCGGTGGCGGCTTTGACCAGGGGCGGCCCGGCCAGGAAGATGGTGCCCTGGTTACGGACGATGATGGACTCGTCGGCCATGGCCGGCACATAGGCGCCGCCGGCGGTACAGAGCCCCATCACCACCGCTATTTGCGGTATGCCCTTGGCGGACATCTGCGCCTGGTTGAAGAAAATGCGGCCGAAGTGGTCCCGGTCCGGGAACACCTCGTCCTGGCGGGGCAAAAAGGCGCCGCCGGAGTCAACCAGATACAGGCAGGGCAGGTGGCAACGGGCGGCAATCTCCTGGGCCCGCAGGTGTTTTTTCACCGTCAGCGGGTAATAGGTGCCGCCTTTGACCGTGGCGTCGTTGGCCACAATCATGCACTCGACCCCGCTGACCCGGCCGATGCCAGCCACCACGCCGGCACAGGGAACATGATCTTCATAGACTTGGAAAGCGGCCAATTGGGCGATTTCCAAAAATGCCGAGCCGGGATCGAGCAGCAGGTCGATGCGTTCACGGGCCAGCAGCTTGCCCCTGGACTTGTGGCGTTCACAGGCCTTGGCACCGCCCCCCAGGGTGATGTTGGCCACCTTGTCTTTGAGGTCGGCCACCAGGGCGCGCATGGCCGCGTCCTTTTGCAAGAAGGCGTCGCTATTGGCGTTGATATGGGATGACAGGATCATCGTCAGGGTCCTTTTCAGGCAAGGGCGCCCGGACGGGCGCCCCAGGGAGCTTTTAGCGGGATTCGTTGAAGAGTTCGCGGCCGATGAGCATGCGGCGGATCTCGGAGGTACCGGCGCCAATTTCATAGAGTTTGGCGTCCCGCAGCAGGCGGCCTGTGGGGTACTCGTTGATGTAGCCGTTGCCTCCCAGCAGCTGGATGGCGTCCAGGGCCAGTTGGGTGGCCAGTTCGGCACTGTAGAGGATGGCGCCGGCGGCGTCCTTGCGGGTGGTTTCGCCCCGGTCGCAGGCCTTGGCCACGGTATAGACATAGGCGCGGGCGGCGTTCATGCGGGTGTACATGTCGGCCAGTTTGCCCTGCACCAGCTGGAAGCTGCCGATGGCCTGGCCGAACTGCTGGCGGTCGTGCACGTAGGGCACCACCACGTCCATGCAGGCCTGCATGATGCCAAGGGGGCCGCCGGACAGCACCACCCGTTCGTAGTCCAGGCCGCTCATCAGCACCTTGACCCCCTGGTTGAGGCCGCCGAGGACGTTTTCCTTGGGCACGATGCAGTCTTCGAACACCAGTTCACAGGTGTTGGAGCCGCGCATGCCCAGCTTGTCCAGTTTTTGCGCCTGGCTAAAGCCCTTGAAGCCCCGCTCTATGATAAAGGCGGTGATGCCGTGGGGGCCCTTGTCGGCGTCGGTCTTGGCGTAGACCACATAGGTGTGGGCGTCGGGGCCGTTGGTGATCCACATTTTGTTGCCGTTCAGCACATAGTGGTCGCCGTTGTCGCGGGCGCTCAGTTTCATGGACACCACGTCGGAGCCGGCATTGGGCTCGGACATGGCCAGGGCACCGATGTGCTCGCCGCTGACCAGCTTGGGCAGGTAGGCCTGCTTTTGGACCTCGCTGCCGTTACGGTAAATTTGGTTGACGCAGAGGTTGGAATGGGCGCCGTAGGACAGGCCCACCGAGGCGCTGGCCCGGGAGATCTCTTCCATGGCGATCACGTGTTCCAGATAGCCCATGCCGGCACCGCCGTATTCTTCCGATACGGTCACCCCCAGCAGGCCCATCTCACCCAGGCGAGGCCAGAGTTCGTTGGGGAACAGGTTGTCGTGGTCGATTTGCGCGGCGCGAGGGGCTATGACCTCACGGGCGAAAGAATTGACGTGGTCGCGGAGCATGTCCGCAGTGTCGCCCAAACCGAAATTCAGGCTTTTGAACTGGCTAATCATCAGCTTCTCCCCCGAGATGCGTGGTGGTTAGCTGCCGCTGGCCTTTTTCTTGTGGTTAATGTCGGCTAAGGCGGTGCGGCAGCGGGTTTCTGCCGACGTCAGTTCCATGAGCACCACTTTGATGTCTTCCATCTGCTGCTCCAGGGCCGCTTTTTTCTCGGCCACCAGTTCCAGCATGGTATTTAGCTGGGTGATGGAGGACTTGTCGGCATCATACAGATCGAACAACTTACGGATCTCTGCCAGGGAAAAGCCCAGACGCTTACCGCGCAGGGTCAGCTTCAAGCGCACTCTGTCCTGGCGGTTGTAGATACGGGTTTGTCCTTTGCGCTCCGGCGTTATCAGCCCCTGGTCTTCGTAGAAACGAATGGACCTGGTGGTGATGTCGAACTCTTTGGCCAGTTCGCTGATGCTGTAAGTGATGCTCTTGTTGGACATGGTGTCTTGGCTCATCGTCGATGGTTCTACCTTACTGGAAGTTTACGTAAAGGTAAAGCTGTAAGCGCCCGGGGGTGAATTGCGCTCAAGCCCCTGTCAAGACTGACTTTCTCGGCTAGAAAAGGCAAGTCTTGTTTGTGGCTTTCATAGGCTTGTAGCCCAAGGATGGGTAAGATGTCGGCACAAAGAAAACAACATGCTCACAGGAATCAGAATGAAACCTCATCCATGGAAAGTCGCCCCTTGGCTGCTGCTTTCGTTGTTGGCCGGCTGCCAGAGCGACACCCAGGACACCCCTGAAGCGCCCCTGACCCTGGCCATCGCCCATATCAACGACACCCACTCCCATTTCGACGGCGGCCTGCTGGATTTTAACGCCGGCAGCCTGGCGGTGCGCGCCCCGGTAGGTGGCTACCCCAGGGTCAAGGCCCAGAGCCTCAAGGTGCGCCAGTGGGCTCATGAGCAGGGTTTGCCCTTCCTCTTCTTACATGGAGGCGACGCCTTCCAGGGCTCCCTTTATTTCACCAACTTCAAAGGCCAGGCCAACGCCGCCCTTCTTAACGACATGGGCCTGGACGCCATGGTGGTGGGCAACCACGAGTTTGACCTTGGCAACGAACCCCTGGCCCAGTTTATCGGCAAGGCCCAGTTCCCGGTGCTGGCCTCCAATATGGACTTGAGCCGTGAAGACCAAGCCAAGGCCCATCCTCTGGCCAAGCTGGGCAACTTTGTCCATTACGACGCCAAGGCGGGGCAGGGCGGTTACCTTATCAAGACCGTCAACGGCCAGCAGGTGGGCCTGTTCGGCCTGGTGCTGGAAGACGCCAAGGTGATCACCAGCCCCGACCAAGACGTGGACTTTCACGGCGAAGTGGCCACCGCCAAGGGCATAGTGGCGGCGCTGAAGGCCAAAGGGGTGGACAAGGTAGTGATGCTGTCCCATATCGGCCTGGTGCGGGACCAGGCGGTGGCGGACGCGGTGCCGGACATCGACGTTATCGTCGGCGGCCACTCCCATACCCTGCTGGGGGACTTTTCCAACCTGGGCCTGGCCCATGAACAGGATTACGCCCAGATGCACGGCACGACTTGCATAGTGCAGGCCGGCCAGTACGCCGAGGCCCTGGGCTTTTTCACCGTCAGCTTCGACAGCCAAGGCCAGGTGACCCAGTGCCAGGGCCATAACACCCTGCTGGTGGGGGACCAGTTCAGCCATGACTACGGCAGTGGCAAGAAGACCCCGGTCAGCGCCGAAGACAAGGCCACCGTTGACGCCTTTATCGCCGCCAATGACAACATCAGCCTGGTGGCCGAAGACGCCGCCATGCGCCAGCTGATAGACCAGGATTTCAAGCCCCAGGTCGAAGCCCTCAACAACCAGGTGATAGCCCAGGTGCCCAAGACCCTGGACCATGTGCGCATTCCCGGCAAGGCCCGGGGCGGGGCGCCCCTGCCGGTGCACGGCTCGGAAGTGGCGCCGCTGATCGCCGAGTCCATGTACCAAAACCTCAAGGCCATGAACAACGCCGTGGATGTCACCATCCAAAACTCCGGCGGGGTGCGCGACGCCATCAAGGAAGGCAAGCTGACGGTGGGCCTGGTAGCGGGGGGGCTGCTGCCCTTTTCCAACCCCTTGGTGACCTTCAAGCTCAAGGGCAGTGATCTGGCGGCGGCCCTGGAAGGGGCCATCGACAACGCCGTGGATGCCGACGGCATCATGGGCACCGGCGACGGCGCCTTCCCCTACACCGGCCACCTGCGCTTTACCTACGACGGTAACCAGCCCCGTGGCCAGCGCCTGACAGTGGTTGAGCTACTGGACGACGCCAGTGGCCAATGGCAGCCGCTGGACCCGGCCCAGGTCTACAAGGTGGGCTCCACCGCCTTTACCGCCTCCGGCAAGGAAGGCTACCTGGCCCTGCTACATCGCCTGCCCGGCAGCTATGTGGATACCGGCTACCTGGATAACGCCGCCTTTATCGACTTTGCCAAGGCCCAGGGGACCCTCAAACCCTTGCCCTACCAGGTGGTGACCTACCAGGCCAAAGGCCAGTAACCCAAAAGCCGCCCCTAGGGCGGCTTTTTTGTTAAAAGAGGCTGCGGTCCTGGAAGGGGGCCGGGCCCTGGTCTTTGCCCAGGCCCTGCTGCATGGCCAGGCGCTGGTTGCGCCGGCCAAGGAGCCTGGCCTGTACCCAACGCTCCCAGCGCAGGGCGCTGCCGGTGTCCTTCTTCCAGGTCTTCTTGAAAAGGTACTTGGCGGCGGCTACGGCGTCGGGGGACTGGTGGGCGATGTCCTGGGCCAGAGCCTCTGCCGCCGCCAGTGGGTCTGCCGCCACCTGGGTCACCAGGCCGTATTCCAGGGCTTGAGTGGCGTCAAAACGCCGCCCGGTCATGGTCAGCCACTGGGCGATGTCCAGGCGGGTCAGCCGGGACAGGGTGACCATGGCGCTCATGTCCGGGATCAGTCCCCATTTCATCTCCATCACCGACATCTGGGTGTCGGCGGCGGCGATGCGAAAATCGCAGGCCAGGGCGATTTGCAGGCCGCCGCCAAAGCAGGGGCCGTGCAAGGCGGCGATCACCGGTACCGGCAGGTCGCGCCAGCAGTGGGCGATCTTTTGGGCCAGGTTCTGCTGGCGCCAGGGCCATTTGAGGAAGAGTTTCAAGGCCATCATAGGGGAGCGCTGCACCGCCTTGAAGTCCAGGCCGGCACTAAAGCCCTGGCCCCGGCCGGCCAAGATCACCACCCGCACCCTCTTGTCGCGGCGGATAGCCTTGGCGGCGGCCACCATGTCCTTAAACATCGCCAGGTCCAGGCCGTTGAGCTTGTCGGCCCTGTTTAGCCAGACGTGGGCGATATGGTCTTTTACCGTCCATTGAACACGGGGGTCGGTCATGGGGCTCCTGCCTCGTTATTGGTGTTTGCGCCAGCCTACCCCAGGGGCTGCCAAGGCGTCAGCCCTTGCCCCTTGATTTTTCCAAGCAGAGGTCGTACCGCTTTACGTTGCCGTAAACGTCAATATTGCGATAGGCTGTGGAAAATCGCTTTGAAGGAGTGAGCCATGTCTATCGTCATAGTGGGCGCAGCCCGTACCGCCATGGGCGGATTCCAGGGGGCCCTGTCGGACGTGCCGGCCCCGTTGCTGGGTGCCGCCGCCATCAAGGCCGCCCTGGGCCGCGCCGGCCTAAAGGGCAGCGATGTCAGTGAAACTCTGATGGGCTGCGTGCTGCCTGCCGGTACCGGCCAGGCCCCGGCGCGCCAGGCCAGCCGCCATGCCGGCCTGCCGGACGGCGCCGGAGCCACCACCGTCAACAAGGTGTGCGGCTCGGGGATGAAGGCGGTGATGCTGGCCCATGATCTGCTCAAAGCCGGCAGCGCCGACGTGGTGGTGGCCGGCGGTATGGAGTCCATGACCAATGCTCCCTATTTGCTGCCCAAGGCCCGTGGTGGCCTGCGCATGGGCCATGGGGAGGTTAAGGACCATATGTTCCTGGACGGCCTGGAAGACGCCTACACCGGCCGCCTGATGGGCTCTTTTGCCCAGGAAACCTCTGACCAATACGGCCTTGGCCGCGACGCCATGGACCGCTTTGCCATCGAGTCCCTGACTCGGGCCAGGGCCTCCATCGACAGCGGCGCCTTTGCCGACGAGATAACCCCGGTGACCGTCAAGACCCGCAAAGGGGAGCTGGACGTGAACAAGGACGAGCAGCCCGCCAAGGCGGACCCTGAAAAGATCCCGACCCTGCGCCCGGCTTTTGCCAAAGACGGCTCCATTACCGCCGCCAACGCCTCGTCTATTTCCGACGGCGCCGCCGCCCTGGTGCTGATGCGCGAAGAAGACGCCAAGGCGCGCGGCCTGGTGCCCCTGGCCCGTATCGTCGGCCAGGCCCAGCATGCCCAGCACCCCAGCGAATTCACCATAGCGCCGGTAGGGGCTATCCAGAAGGTGCTGGACAAGGCCGGCTGGCAAAAGGACCAGGTGGACCTGTTCGAGATCAACGAAGCCTTCGCCATGGTCACCATGCTGGCCATCCAGGAGCTGGGGCTGGACGGCGCCAAGGTCAACGTCAACGGCGGCGCCTGCGCCCTTGGCCACCCCATTGGCTGCACCGGGGCGCGCCTGCTGGTGACCCTGGCCTATGCCCTCAAGCGCCGCGGCCTCAAGCGCGGCATTGCTTCCCTTTGCATCGGCGGCGGTGAAGCCACCGCTGTCGCCATCGAGCTTCTTTAAGGAAATCGGCCATGAAAACAGTTCCTCTTTTTATCGACGGCCAGTTCGTGCCGAGCCGCAGCGAACAGTTCATCGACGTGACCAACCCTGCCGACAACAGCGTTATTGCCAAGGTACCCTGCGCCACCCAAGGGGAGATGGAAGCGGCGGTAGAGAGCGCCAAGCAGGCCTTCTTGGAGTGGAAGGAAACCCCGGTGTCCCAGCGGGCTCGGGTGATGCTGCGCTACCAGCAGCTCCTTAAAGATCACCACGATGAAATTGCCACCATCTTGGCCGGTGAAACCGGCAAGACCTTCGAAGACGCCAAGGGCGATGTCTGGCGCGGTATCGAGGTGGTGGAACACGCCGCCAATATCGCCAGTCTGATGATGGGGGAAACGGTAGAGAACGTGGCCCGTGGCATCGACTGCTACAGCCTGACCCAGCCGCTGGGTGTCTGTGCCGGTATCACCCCCTTTAACTTCCCGGCGATGATCCCGCTGTGGATGTTCCCCCTGGCCATCGCCTGCGGTAACACCTTTATTTTGAAACCCTCGGAGCAGGACCCCCTGACCCCCACCCGGCTGGTGGAGCTGTTCGTGGAAGCCGGCGCCCCCAAAGGGGTGTTGCAGGTCATTCACGGCGGCAAAGACCAGGTGGACTTCCTGCTGGACCATCCCTCGGTCAAGGCCCTGTCCTTCGTGGGCTCGGTGCCGGTGGGCCAGTACATCTACCGCCGTGGCACCGAGAACATGAAGCGGGTCCAGGCCTTTGCCGGCGCCAAGAACCACATGGTGGTGATGCCCGACGCCAACAAGCAGCAGGTGATCAACAACATCGTCGGCGCCTCAGTGGGTGCCGCCGGCCAGCGCTGCATGGCCATTTCGGTGGTGGTACTGGTGGGTGAGGCCCAGCAGTGGGCCGCCGATATCCAGCAGGAGCTGGCCAAGGTTCGCCCTGGCCTGTGGAACGATCCCGACGCGGCCTATGGCCCGCTCATTTCCCCCAAGGCCAGGGAAAGGGTGCTGGCGCTGATCCAGGCCGGTAAGGACGAAGGGGCCACCTGCCTGCTGGACGGCTCCGGTTTTACCCTCAAGGGCTTTGAAACCGGCAACTGGGTGGGGCCGACCCTCTTTGGCGACGTCACCGCCGATATGCGCATCTACAAGGAAGAGATCTTCGGGCCTGTGTTGTGCCTGACCAATGCCGACTCCCTGGATGACGCCATCGCCCTGGTCAACGCCAACCCCTACGGCAACGGCACTTCCATCTTCACCGCCTGCGGCGCCGCCGCCCGCAAATACCAGCACGAGATTGAAGTGGGCCAGGTGGGCATCAACGTGCCGATTCCGGTACCGCTGCCGTTCTTCAGCTTCACCGGTTGGAAGGGTTCTTTCTACGGTGACCAGCATGCTTACGGCAAACAGGCGGTGCGCTTTTACACCGAGACCAAGACGGTGACCGCCCGCTGGTTCAACGAGGACATTCCCTCTGGCCCCAACATGACCATCCATTTGAAGTAAGGGGATGCCTGTGAACTTTCACCTGACCGAAGACCAACAGGCCTTCCAAGACACTGCCCGCCAGTTTGCCGCCAGCGAACTGGCCCCCAACGCCGCCCGCTGGGACAAGGAACACCATTTCCCAGTGGAGGTGATCAAGCAGGCCGGCGAACTGGGCTTTTTAAGCCTCTACACCCCGGAAGCGGCCGGTGGCCTGGGGCTTTCCCGCCTGGACGCCAGCATCGTCTTCGAACAGCTGGCCATGGGCTGCACCAGCACCACCGCCTACATGACCATCCACAACATGGCCACCTGGATGGTGGCGAGCTTCGGCACCCCAGAAGCGGTGGCCGAGTTCTGCCCCGACCTGGTGACTGGGGAGCGGCTGGCGTCCTACTGCCTGACCGAGCCGGGTGCCGGCTCCGACGCTGCCAGCCTTACCACCTCGGCCCGCCGCGACGGTGACCATTATGAGCTGAACGGCGCCAAGGTCTTTATCAGCGGTGCCGGCAGCACCCAGGTGCTGGTGGTGATGGCCCGTACCGGCGAAGCCGGCCCCGGCGGCATCAGCGCCTTTGTGGTCCCGGCCGACCTTGACGGCATCGGCTACGGCAAGGCCGAAGAGAAAATGGGCTGGAACGCCCAGCCCACCCGCATGGTCACCTTCGACAAGGTGCGCATTCCCGCCCATTACCGCCTAGGTGAGGAAGGGGAAGGCTTTAAGTTCGCCATGATGGGCCTGGACGGCGGTCGCATCAATATCGCCACCTGCTCCATCGGCACTGCCCAGCAGGCCCTGGACACCGCCACCCAGTACCTCAAGGAGCGCCAGCAGTTCGGCAAGCCCCTGGCTGCCTTCCAGGCCCTGCAGTTCAAGCTGGCGGACATGGCCACCGAACTGGTGGCGGCGCGTCAGCTGGTGCGCCTGGCGGCCTACAAGCTGGACGTCAAAGACCCGGAAAGGACCGCCTATTGCGCCATGGCCAAACGCCTGGCCACGGATCTGGGCTTTAAGATCTGCAACGACGCCCTGCAACTGCACGGCGGCTACGGTTATATCCAGGAATACCCCCTGGAGCGCCACGTGCGGGACGTGCGGGTACACCAGATCCTGGAAGGCACCAACGAGATCATGCGGCTCATCATAGCCCGGCGCCTCTTGGCCGAGCACGCCCACCCCATTTTGTAAGGAGGCTACTGTGAAAGCACCTTTGGATCTGCAGTTTGACGGCCACGTGGCGGTACTGACCCTCAACAACCCGCCGGCCAACACCTGGACCGCCGAAAGCCTGCGTGGCCTGGCTGCCGCCGTCGAGGAACTCAACGCCAATAAGAACGTCTACGCCCTGGTAGTGCGATCGGTCAGCGACAAGTTCTTCAGCGCCGGGGCCGACCTCAAGGTCTTTGCCGACGGCGACAAGGACGTGGCAGCGGAAATGGCCCACCTGTTCGGCAGGGCCTTCGAGACCCTCTCGGATTTTCGCGGTGTCTCCATCGCCGCCATCAACGGCTACGCCATGGGCGGCGGCCTGGAAGTGGCCCTGGCCTGTGACCTGCGTATCGCCGAGGAGCAGGCGCTGATGGCCCTGCCGGAAGCCAAGGTAGGGCTGCTGCCCTGCGCCGGTGGTACCCAGAACCTCACCCACCTGGTGGGGGAGGGCTGGGCCAAGCGCATCATCCTTTGCGGCGAGCAGGTTAACGCCGCCAAGGCCCTGGAAATTGGTCTGGTCGAAGAGGTGGTGGCCAAGGGCGAAAGCTTCGAGGCTGCCATGACCCTGGCTCGCCAGGTGGGCAACCAAAGCCCCATGGCGGTCGCCTACTGCAAGAAACTGGTGCAGACCTGCCGCCATGCGCCGCTGGCACAGGGCCTGGCCAAGGAGCGGGAGTATTTCGTCAAGCTCTTTGACGGCCACGATCAGCGCGAAGGGGTGCAGGCCTTCTTGGAAAAACGACAACCCAAGTGGCAGAACACATGACAGAACTGGTGCAATTCGACGAGCTGGATACCGCCAACGGCAAATGCATAGGGGTAGCCAAGCTCAACAGTGAAAAGTCCCTCAATGCCCTGTCGGAGGCCATGATTGACCTGCTGGGCCCCCAGCTCAGGGCCTGGGAAGCGGACCCCAGGGTGGCCATGGTGGTGCTGGAAGGGGCAGGGGACCGGGCCTTCTGTGCCGGCGGCGACGTGGTGGCCCTTTATAACGCCATGAAAGAAGGCGGCAACGGCGGCCAGGCGGTGGAGACCTTCTTCTTGAAGGAGTACCGCCTGGACTATCAAATCCACTGCCTGAAAAAGCCGGTGTTGGTCTGGGGCCACGGCATCATCATGGGCGGTGGCCTTGGGCTGATGAGCGGCGCCTCCCACCGGGTGGTAACGGAAACGGCCCGCATTGCCATGCCCGAGATCACCATCGGCCTTTACCCGGATGTGGGTGGCACCTATTTCCTGTCGCGCATGCCCGGCAAGAGCGGCCTGTTTTTGGGGCTGACCGCCGCCAACATCAATGCCGCCGACGCCCTTTATGTAGACCTTGCCGACCATTTCATCCCCTCCGAAGACAAGGGCCGCCTCTTTGACGCCCTGTGCCATGTGAGCTGGGGCGAAACCCTGAGCCTGAACCACGAAAAACTGACCCAGGCCCTCAAGACCCTGGAGCAACCGGCCAGGGTCAAGATGCCCCGAGGCCAGGTCAAGGGCCACCAGGAGCAGATTGACCAGCTGTGCGCCGGTGAGGATCTGGGGCAAATCGTCGAACGCATCTGCCGCCTTGAAAGCGACGATGCCTGGCTGACCAAGGCCAGGGATGCCCTCAAGCACGGCAGCCCGCTGTCGGCGGCCATCGTTTTCGAACAGCTCAAACGGGGCGCCAAGCTGAGCCTGGCCGAGGCCTTTCGCCTGGAAGCCGGGCTGTCCTGGCGCTGCGGCGAATTCGGCGAATTCCAAGAAGGGGTCAGGGCCCTGCTGGTGGAAAAGGACCGCCAGCCCCAATGGCGCTTTGGCACTGTCGCAGACGTAGACCCGGCAGTACTGGCCCGGTTCTTCGAGAGCCCCTGGCACCAGCACCCGTTGGCAGACATCTAAGGAGAGGCTATGAAAATCGCGTTTATCGGTCTTGGCAACATGGGCGGCCCCATGGCCCGCAACCTGCTCAAGGCCGGCCACCAGGTGGTGGCCGTGGATCTCAACCGCGAGGCGGTCCAGGAGCTGGTTAGCGCCGGTGCCAGCGCCGGCGACCTGGCCCAGGCGGCCCAGTGCCAGGTGGTGATCTCCATGCTGCCGGCCGGCCGCCACGTGGCCAGCCTCTACCTGGGTGACGACGGGCTGCTGGCCAAACTGGCCAAGGGCACCCTGGTTATCGACTCGTCCACCATAGACGCCGCCACCGCCAAGCTGGTGCACCAGCACGCCGAGCCTCTTGGCATCGACTTTGTGGACGCCCCGGTCTCCGGCGGCACCGCCGGCGCTGCTGCCGGCACCCTGACCTTTATCGTCGGCGGCCAGGACAGCGCCTTTGACCGTGCCAAGCCGGTGCTGGACGCCATGGGCGCCAACATTTTCCATGCCGGCGGCGCCGGTGCCGGCCAGGTGGCCAAGATCTGCAACAACATGCTGCTGTCGGTACTGATGGCCGGCACCTGCGAGGCGTTGCAGCTGGGCTTGGCCCACGGCCTGGACGCCACAGTGCTGTCCAACATCATGAAGGTCAGCTCCGGCGGCAACTGGGTTTTGGAAAAGTACAACCCGGTGCCCGGCGTCATGGAAAACGCCCCGGCCTCCAAAGGCTACCAAGGGGGCTTTATGAGCCAGCTGATGAGTAAGGATCTGGAACTGGCCATGGGCGCTGCCGGCGAAGTGGCGGCCCCGGTTCCCATGGGCGCCCTGGCGCGCTCGCTGTATCAAATGCATAACAAGAAAGGCAACGGCACCAAGGACTTTTCGTCCCTGCTGGCGCTCTTTGAGGAGTAACGATGGAAATGAACAATGCTGTGATCGCCGTGACCGGCGCCGCCCGTGGTTTGGGCCAGGCCATGGCGGTCATGCTGGCCGGCCAAGGCGCCAAGCTGGCCCTGATTGACATGGACAAGGACGCCCTCAACGACACCCTGGGCCTGGTGGAAGAGGCTGGCAGCCAAGGCCGCTGTTATGGCTGCAACATCACCGACGAAGCCGCCGTTGAACAGACCTTCGCCCAGATCGGCGAAGACTTCGGTACCCTTAACGGCCTCATCAACAACGCTGGCATCATGCGCGACGGCATGCTGCTCAAGGTCCGCGACGGCCAGGTCAGCAAGATGAGCCTGGAGCAGTTCCAATCGGTTATCGACGTCAATGTCACCGGCACCTTCCTGTGCGGCCGGGAAGCGGCCGCCACCATGGTGGCCAAGGGCGCCAAAGGGGTCATCATCAACATCTCCAGCGTGTCCCGCGCCGGCAACATGGGCCAGACCAACTACTCGGCGTCCAAGGCGGCCGTGGCCACCATGGCCATCACCTGGGGTAAGGAACTGGCCCGTTTCGGGATCCGTACCGGCGCCATCGCCCCCGGGGTCATCAAGACCGCCATGACCGATCAGATGAAGCCCGAAGCCATTGCCCGCATGGAGCAGGCAATACCCGCAGGGCGAATGGGTTTGCCGGCGGAAATTGCCCACGGCGTGAAGTTCATCTTCGAAAATGACTATTTCACCGCTCGCGTGCTGGAAATTGACGGCGGCATTCGCATTTAATGGCTAACAGGGGCCAGCTAAGCGCTGGGCTCTTTGTTTTCTGTACCCCGGCACCTGGTCTGCCGGGGTATTTTGTTGTGCCGGGGCCAGTTTTTTGCATTTTTGAGCGGTTGAGCGCATTTACGTACAGTGCCATTGTGGTTCAGCGGACTGCCCTGCGATTATGGGCCGGTTCCCAGGGAAGAAATTTTTCTTCCGTCATGTTAAGGTGTTCGTTTGAACACGAATGAAATGTGCGCACTGGTCACCCCGCAATCGCCTTTTGGGGGCCAAACTGCATGTCACTCACCACATAACAAAAGGAGTGCAGAGTGGAAACAGGCACGCTAATTTCGCTGGCAGCTTACTTCGTTGCCATGCTGGGCATCGGCTTGTATGCCTACCGAAAATCCACGGACGACGTGTCCGGTTACATGCTGGGGGGCCGGGGCCTGGGTCCGTCGGTGACCGCCTTGTCGGCCGGTGCCTCGGACATGAGCGGCTGGATGCTGATGGGCCTACCTGGTGCTATCTATGTGTCGGGGGTATCCCAGATCTGGATTGCAGTAGGTTTGGTCATTGGTGCCTTCCTCAACTACGTTATCGTGGCGCCGCGCCTTCGCACCTATACCGAAGTGGCCCATGACTCCATCACCATTCCCGATTTCCTGGGTAACCGCTTTGACGACCATAAACGCGTACTGCGTTTGATCTCCTCACTGGTCATTATTATTTTCTTTACGCTTTATACCTCGGCCTCTTTGCTTGCCGGCGGCAAGTTGTTCGATAGCTCTTTTGGGTTGTCCTATCATTCCGGCTTGATTCTGACGGCAGCCGTAGTGTGTGCCTATACCCTGTTTGGGGGGTTCCTGGCGGTCTCCATGACCGACTTTGTGCAAGGCTGCATCATGTTCATCGCCCTGGTGCTGGTGCCGGTGGTGGCCTTTACCGATCTGGGAGGCTATTCGGCCACCCTGGGTAAGGTCGAAGCCCTCAACCCTCAATACCTGGATTTATTTAAGGATGCGGCGAAAACGGGGCTAGCCCAGGACATGTCGATGCTGGGGATCATCTCCCTATTGGCTTGGGGCCTTGGCTATTTTGGCCAGCCGCACATCATTGTCCGCTTTATGGCTATTCGTAGCGTGAAGGATGTGAAGGTCGCCCGCCGTATCGGCATTGGCTGGATGGTGGTGTCTATTATCGGCGCCCTGGCCACCGGCTTTGTGGGTATCGCCTATGTGGCCAAGACCCAGATGACCCTGGCTGATCCCGAGACCATCTTCATCGTCTTCTCCCAGTTCCTGTTTAGCCCCTTGATCGGCGGTTTCCTGCTGGCGGCCATACTGGCGGCGATCATGAGCACCATTTCCTCCCAGCTGCTGGTGACTTCCAGCTCCCTGACCGAGGACTTCTACAAGGCCTTTTTGCGCCGTGATGCCAGCCAAAAAGAGCTGGTGACCGTTGGACGCATATCGGTGCTGTTGGTCTCGGTAGTGGCCATTGCTCTGGCTTGGGACCGTGATAGCAGCATTCTTGATCAGGTAGGTAACGCCTGGGCTGGCTTTGGTGCCGCCTTTGGCCCTGTGGTGATTCTGAGCCTCTACTGGCGCCGAATGACCTTGCGTGGTGCCTTGGCCGGCATGATAGTGGGCGCCGTGGTTGTGTTGTTCTGGATATACGGCCCCGTGAAGGTTGACGGTGTACCGCTCAACTCTTGGCTTTACGCCATGGTGCCTGGTTTTATCTTAAGTTCACTGACGATCTATCTGGTCAGCATGCTCAGTCCTGAGCCTTCTGATGCTATGCATGGCCACTTCGATGACATGAAAAAGATCATCGAAGAGCATGCCTAAGTTGAACCGTTGAAAAAGCCGGCCTCGGGCCGGCTTTTTTGTGCCCGGCGCCGGAGAGGTGCGCAGGCTTGAATGGGTTGCTACCTCAAAAAAAGACCGGCCATCGGGCCGGTCAGAGTCATACCTTGGTTTGTGCTCAATCAGGCGGACTTCAGCACATGGAAAACTTCGGCAAAGCTGTGGGCGCGCTGGGTAATGTCGATGGGAATGTGCAGGGCGCGGGCAATGTCGGCGGCGGAAATCATGCCGCGCAGGCTTTGCATGCTCTTATCCAGCAGCAACACGTGCTGCTCGCCCAACTCCTGCAGGGTATAAAGCACATCACCTATGCTGGCGTTTTCCAGCTCCTGGTAGGCAAAGCCGTGCAGGTGGGCCTTGTCGGTCATCACATCCCGCACCGTGATCTCGCTGCGGGGAATACTCTTGCTGGTTGCCTGCATCAGCACCTTGTGGCTTTGCAGATCGCTGGCGCTGACGATGCCCAAGAAGCGGTTTTGGGCGTCTACCACCAGTTTGGCCTTCACGTGGGCCTTTTTCATCATGTACAGGGCGTCGTCGACTTTGACGTCGTGTTCAATCACTAAAGGAGCACGGCGGGCAAAGTCGGTGGTGATCCAGGCGGCAGGACTCTCCAGCCCCAGTTGGGCGGGATATTCGGCGTCGACAAAGCGTTCCACGTCAGACATGCCGACGGTGGCAATGGCAGAAAAGTTGTTCATAAGTACCTCTACTGAACGGCAAATTATTATAGGAATGACAGTTGCGTTCAGTAGTGGGGCGAGGCGCGGGGCGGTGGCAGGTAACGGCGTTTGGCCGTTACCACTGCTGGGGTCTGCACGCCCTGGGGATGCCAGGCCAAGACATTACAGGTCCCCTGGGGGGAGACCGGCAGCAGGGGGGGATCGAGGTCGGGAACAAGGGCGCTGGGGTCTTGAACCTGGCTGTGGTTATAACCGTCCAGGCCTGTCTCTGCCGAGGCTTCACATAGCCCCAGCCAGCCGAGTTGGGCAAACAACATTACCCAAACAAGCTTGCGCAGTGACAGGGAGACAGACAGCATCTACCGACTTCCCAGATTAAGACCTGTCTTCAGTTATGCGGCTTTGGGGCGACAATTACAAGCCTAAGATTGCCACAATCTGTTTTGCCAATCGTCATGGCGGCGCCCCGTTGTCTTACGCCTGTCTTCCTTGTCTGGCTCCCAGCGCATCTCTTCGCGGCGCTCTTTGCCACGGCGGCGCTGGGCGAAGCGCTGATCCGGGCCCTGATGGTGGTTGGCCATGGCTGGCCTCCTTCTGGCTTACCACAGATAGTGGAATCTCACCTCTAAAGGTAGACCTTCCACCCGCAACCTGGGGGGCAGGGGCTCGTTCAACTGCAACGTCACCTTGAGGGTGGCCTTCTGGGCCTCAAAAGGATTGGCCAATTGGCGCGGCAGCTCCGTGGCCAGCTCGCTGGGCTGCACCACAGTGGCATTGAGGCGGGTGCCGTCGGGGAAGCGCACCGTCACCTTGCTGCCGGGCTGGGCATAGTTGATATGGCGGGGCGGTACATAGGCGTGGATCCAAAAGGCGCCTTTGGGGGCCAGCCACAGCAGGGGCCGATCGCCAGCCACAGGCTCACCGGTCTGGACGGCGCTGTCCACCACTCGGCCGTCAAATGGGGCCTTGACGGTCAATTGCTGCAGGCGGGCATCGAGCCGTACCAAGTCTCGCTGTAATTGGCGTTTGGCCTGGACTGTGGGACCTGCTACCTGGTTCTCGGCCAGGCGCAACAGTTCTCTTGCCAGGGCTGCCTTGGCGTTGCTCAGGGTCACCTCGGCTTGGCTGTGGGCAGCCAGTATGGCGGCCATATCGGCGGTGGGCACTATGCCTCTTTTGCGATAATCCCTGAAACTGGCCACCAGGGAGTCTTGCTCGGCAAGGCCGACCTGGGCTGACTCCACGGCACTGGACAGGCTGGCCAATATCCTGTCTTGCGCCGCCTGGGTGGAGCCCCCAAGGGTGGCCAATTGGCTGGTCACTTCGCTCTGCTCGGCATCCAGCACCGGGCTTTGCAGGCGCACCAGGGGTTGGCCGGCCTTCACTTCTTCGCCGGTCTTGACCAGCAGCTGCTGGACTTCGGCCTCCTCTGGAGGGCTGACCTTGATGGGTTCCGACGTCAGTATGGCCGGTGCCACCACCAAGACTTCATCACGCAGCAGTATCCAACTGAAGATGAGGATCGGGCTTACCACCAGCAGCAGGATCAGGTACCAGCGCAGTTTGAAGGCCAGGCGCTTAGCGGGGGCATATTTGACCTTGACCCCGGCATCCAAGGTGGGATCGTCGCGCTTGTCGCCCTGAAAGCGGATCTTCATCAGAACTTCCTTCCTCGTTTGAGCACCCACCAGGGGGCCATGGACGATTCCTCATGGCTGCGGCGCAGCCATTCATTGATAAGGGCTACCACGCTAACCATGCGCATCACGAAGCTGTACAAAGGGTAGAGAACCAAAAAGGGCAACAACCTGACGTCCTGGCGCGGCCGCTCGGAAATGGCCAGCAGGTAGACGCAGAACAGCAGGCTGCCCAGGCCCAGATAGAGGCCGTAAAGCACCAGGAACAGAGACATCACCAGGGCCAGGGGATAATTGATCAGCAGCCAGAGGGTGAACAGCACGATAAGGAAGGGCAGCAGTATGTTCTGACCTATGCCGTAGACCAGGATGAACAAGAAGGACTTGAGGCCCATCAGCCTTGGCCGCAGGCCATCCTTGTGTTTGCGCAGGTACATGAACAGCAGGTCGCCGTCCCAGCGCAGCCGTTGGGTAAACAGCTGGCGCCAGGTGGCAGGTACGTCGGTGTGGCCTACCGCCGCCGGTTCGTAGGGCAGGCGCAAGCTGGGGTGGCGCCGGCGGTACTGGTTCAGGCGCAGCGTCATGTCCAGATCTTCGGCGGTGTGGGTGTCCCAGCCGCCCATACGCTGCAAAGGGCGCCGGCGAAAGGAGCCGAAGGCTCCCGAAATGTTATTGAGCAGGTCCCACTGGGCCAGGCCGGTGCGCCCACCTTGCATGGAAATAAGGTATTCGATGGCCTGCATGCGGGTGGCCAGGCTTTGGCGCCAGTTGCGCACCCGCAAGCCGCCGCCGGCCGCCAGGGTGTGGGGATCGGCAAAGTGCTTGACCAGTTCGCTGACCATGGTTGCGTCAAAGGAGGTATCGCCGTCCAGGGCCATGACGATATCCCCCTTGGCCCAACTCAAGCCGGCATTGAGGGACGACACCCGGCCACCCCGCTGCCATTTGGGCAACACCAGTACCTTGCGGTTGGCCAGGCCCCTGTAGCGGCTGGCACCCTGCTGGGCGGCACTGAAGGTGGCTTTGTTCTGGACGGCACCGTCCACCACCATGATCACTTCGATCACCCCCTGGTAGCTCTGTTCCACCAGGCTCTGCATGGTCTTGAGCACGTCCCGCCCTTCGCTGTAGCAAGTCACGATACAGGACACCCTGGGCTGGTAGAGACGTTGCGGCCCCTGGGGCGCCAGATGCCGGCGCCGGTAGTAACGGGCGATACCGGTCAGCACCAGCATCATCAGCGGCATCTCAAAGAGGATCAGCATCGGCAGCAGCTTGGCCAACAAATGGCTGTCGTTGAGCAGCCCGAAGCTGACCCAGTGCAGGAAGTATTCCAGGCTGCTCATGGGCGGTTGAAGGCGTTGAGTTGCTGGGCCAGCCAGAGGTCGGGAGCGTCGCCAATGTCGGCCTCCGGCAGGTCACGCACCAGGAAGGAAAAGGTCAGGCCGTCTTCCTGCTGCTGATCCTGCACCTCCAGCAATTTTTTGCGTAGTACCTCTGTGCTGTCTTCGTGGGTCAGGGGCAACAGGAAGCAAAGCATGTCCTGGCCGTAGGCGGTAACCACATCGGTGCTACGCAGTATGTTGCGCAGCCGGTTGAGCAGGGTGTCGATGAGGGTGAAGGTGCGCAGCTCGCCATGTTCGGCCAGGTAGGCCTCCAGGTTGTTGCAATGGATGGCCATGAACAGGTGGCTGAGCTGGTGGCGCTGGGCCAGGCGGTTGGTCCAGCTCAGCAACCAATGGAAATGCTGGGGCGGTACTGTCTCTCCCAGCTGCGGCGCCAGCAGGCCATGGCTGTGGCCGTGACGTGCCATGCGCACCCCCTGGTCACCGAGCTTGAATTTAAACACCTGGCGCTGCAGCAGGTCGTCCGGGTGATTGCTGTGGCCACAACTCAGGCAGCGGGCCATGACGTCCCCGTCGACAAAATGGGCCTTACAGCTGCGGCACACCAGGTTTTCCATGGGTCTGTCGTAATCGGAGCCGATATGGCGAAGCTGGGTCAGGCAGTTGGGACAGATCAGCCGTCCCTTGCGCAGAAACTGGTCCTGAGCCGCCACATGACCGCAGGTGAAGCAGTGCAGGGCCGACTCGGGCTCCACATCTATGCTGCTGCACTGGGGGCAGGTTTCCAGGTAATTAAGGTGGCCCGACTGGCATTGGGCGCAGTAGCGTACCCTGTCTACCAGCCCGGTGCTGGTCAGCACCTTGTCCCGTTCCAGCATGGCCAACCACATCAGTTCGTCCTGGCGGCTTGGGTCCCAGGCTTCCAACAGGGGGTAGTCGTAGAGTTCGGGAGCGCTGGGCAACGGCCTTGGCAGTAATTCGAACTCGGGGTGCACCCAGAGGAAGGCGGCCAGTTTTTCGGTCAGACCCTGGTTGGGATCCAGCTTGAGGCTTTGTCGGCGTTGGGCAAACAGCGACAAGGACTCGAGCCGCTGGGGCCCGAAACGACCGTCGGCCAGATGCCCTGACAGGGGGCTTGCTCCCTGCACGAACAGGGGCAGCAGCCACAGTTGGGGATGGGCACGGATAGCCATAAGGGCTTGGTCCTGCTCGGGCTCCGACAGGGCCAGGACCAGGCCGTCGAGATCGGCCGGTACCTCTTCCAAGGCCTGCCAGTCAGCCTGCCATTGGCAGTTGGGGGGCAGGGTGGCAGGGGCTGTACCTATCCAGAGTATCGAGGGGGCTGGCACCGGCATGGCCACTCCTTGGAAAACGCACTGATGAGAATATAGATATGTTACAAGGGCTTGCCCTGCAACTACCATAGGCGTCTCAAGGCGGTTCAGTTTTGTTCTCTTAACGACAGGCCCGGTGCCATTGGGTAGGGGCGCCTTAGCTGGTAATCTGTCGGGGTATCGCATCAGGAGGAGTGTTGCTTATGCCAAGTCATCGTAGGCCCGTGCTGGGGATTGCCCTGGGAAGTGGCGCGGCCAAAGGATGGGCTCATATCGGCATTCTCAATGGCTTGGCAAAGCTGGGCATCAGGCCGGATCTGGTGGCCGGCTGTTCCATCGGCTCCCTGGTGGGGGCCGCCTATTCGGGCGGCAACCTGGACCGCCTGGAAAAGTGGGTAAGGGGCTTTACCCGGTTGCAGGTGATGTCCCTCCTTGACCCCAGTTTCAGTGGCCGGGGCCTGTTTTCCGGCGAGAAGGTCTTTAACGTCATCGCCAACGGCATGAAACAAAAAGATTTCTCGGAAACCCAACTGCCTTTTGGCGCCGTTGCCACCGAGCTGAGCACGGGCCGCGAGGTGTGGATGCAAGAAGGGGATCTGGTGTCGGCGGTGCGGGCCTCTTGCGCCATGCCGGGCCTGTTTGTGCCCATCTACCGGGAGGAGCAACTCTTGGTGGACGGCGCCGTGGTCAACCCGGTGCCGGTGTCCCTGGCCAGGGCCATGGGAGCCGAGGTGGTGATTGCCGTCAACCTGGCCAGTGAACAGCACAACAACAGCTTTACCGAGGAAGAAGAAGAGGAAGAAGAAGGTGTGCTGCGCCAGTGGCTTAACCGTATCCGCCCCGAACGGGAAGACAAGGAGAAGGACCTGCCCCTGCCGTCCATGTGGACTGTGATGAGCGGTTCCATCAACATCATGCAGGAACGGATCACCCGGGCCCGTATGGCGGGGGATCCGCCAGAGCTGGAACTCAAGCCGCGCCTTGGGAACATCAACATCATGGAGTTTCACCGTGCCGAAGAGGCCATTGCCGAAGGGGAAGCCTGTGTCGAGCGCATGTCCCACTTCCTGATGGCCGAGCTGGCCTACCTTGGCATTCACCCCCAGTTTCCCGAACCTGAAGAGCCGTCCGCCCCGGCCCTTGAGGATGGCGACCCCATCCAAGAAAGTTGACGCCGGCGTCAATCGTCTGGTCCGTCCAGATCCTTTTTTATGGTTCATGTCTTTACGTGCGCGTAAAGACTTCATATAGTTGCGTCACTGCTGGGGGCCACATGCTCAGTCGGTGACCAGCAAAACGATTCTCGTTGGGGGAGAAGCTTCGGCAAAGGATAGGCCGAGGGAGCAGTCCGAAGGACCGCATAAAAATAAGAACGCTTCCTGTGCAAGGGGAAGTGACATAACAAAAAGCAGCAATACCAAAAACAAAGTACCTGTCTGCAGTTTGATCCCACTGCAGTCGTCAGGACAAAAAAACAAAGGCCAGTCTCAACTGGCCTTTTTCTTTTTCTGGGTGCCGTCAATGACGGAACTGGCGCACCCTGGCCATCAGCTGCTCTGACAACCCATGGAGCTGGCGGGCCGTGTCGGCGGAGGCCGAGGCGGCCTGGGAGGCGTCCTGGGACGACAGGTTGATGCCTTCGACGCTGCGGTGGATGTCGTTGACCACGGTGGACTGTTCTTCGGTGGCGGTGGCTACCTGCAGGTTCATATCGGCTATCTGCACCACTTTGTGGGTGATGGCGATGAAGAGCTGGCCCAGGCGGTTGATGGCGTCCACGGCGTCGCCAGCCATGCTCTTGCCGTCGGTCATGGTGACCACGGCGCTTTGGGCTTCCTGCTGCAACTGGCCGATCATTGCCTGGATCTCCTCGGTGCTCTGGGCGGTGCGGGACGCCAGGCTGCGCACTTCGTCGGCTACCACCGCAAAGCCGCGCCCGGCATCCCCGGCCCGGGCCGCTTCGATGGCCGCATTGAGGGCCAAGAGGTTGGTCTGGTCGGAGATACTGCGGATCACGTCCAAAATGGAGCCGATGTTGACCGAGTGGGCCGCTACCCGCTCTATGACTTCGGCGGCCTTGTCCAATTGACCGGACAGCGCGCCTATGGTGTTGATGTTGCCATTGACGTCGCTGCGCCCTTCCTCCGCTTGATCCGTTGCCTCCTGGGCCAGCCGAGCGGCGCTGGCGGCATTGCTGGCGATCTCTTGGACCGTGGCCCCCATCTGGTTGATGGCGGTGGCCACCTGAGTGGTCTGATCCCTTACCTGCATGGCGGCATTGGACCCCCTTTCGGCGATCCCTTTCACTGCGTCCGCCTGCTGATGCTGGGCCTGGCTGGTGTTGGCCATATCCCGCACCATGTCTTGCAGCTGTGCCACAAATTGGTTGAAGCCTCCGGCCAGTTGGGCCAGTTCGTCCTGGCCCCGCACCGGAATCCTGACGCTTAAGTCGCCGCCGCCGGCCCCCACCTGGCTCAGTTGCTGGGCCACATCCCTGATGGGCCTGGCAATGCTGTTACCCAGCACCACCGCCAGCAGTACCGTCACCAGCAGCACCGAGATGGCCACCACCAGGGTGGTGAGGGTGGCCTTGTCCACGGCGGCCAGCACCTCGGACTTGGGCACTTCCCCCAGCAAAATCCAGTCAAGTTCCGGCACCTTGGCTGCGGCCAACAGCGCCGCCTTGCCATTGCGATTGACTTCGGAAATGGCCACCGGCATTCGGTCTGAGATCTTTTTGGCCAGGGCTTTGCCGGCGTCACCCAGGGGCGTGCCGATAAGAGTGCTGTCCGGGTGCACCTGTACTGTACCCTTGTGGTCGGCCAGGTAGATAAAACCGCTCTGGTTGATGCGCTGGGCCCGGATCCGGTCGGTCAGGGCGCTGACGTTAAAGCCTAGGCCTGCCGCGCCAAGGAAACGGCCTTGGGCGTCCTTGATGGCCACGTCCACAAAAAGGCGGGCCACCCCGGACACGTCCACCTCGAACACCCTTTGTTGTTCCTTGCCGGTGTCCTTGAAACTGAAGAACCACTCAAAGTAGGGCGTATGGCGATCGAAGTTGGACTGAAAGCCCTGCTCGGTAAAGGCCTGCTGCTTGAGGGTGGCCACGAAGGCGGTGTCGGCATGGAAGATGCGGGTCAGGGTCCTGAGCTTGGCCTCCATCAGCTTCTGGCGCTCGTCCTGGGGTTCGCCGTCGGCTATCCACTGTTTGATGAAAGGGTCGTTGGCCAGTTGGGCGGCCGAAGCCATGGCCGGTTTGAGGTCGGCCAGGATGTCATTGCGGATACTGGCCAGCTTGGCGGGCAGCTCGTCCTGGGTGACCTTGTCGGTAACCAACTGGCGCTCGTTCTGCAGGGTAATAAAGGCGGTCAGGCTCAGAGCCAAGGTCACCAGGACAGAGGTAACCCAAATGAGACGGGCTCTAATGGATAATGAAATCAACATGTTAATGTCCTAAAAGGAAGGCTTGCCGAGAAAAAACGGCGCTATCTTGCGGCGCCTTTAGCCGCTGAGCAAGCCTTCTTTCAGGGACTTAGTGGGGTAATTCTGCCTGGATAGCGGTCAGGGCTATGGTCTGTATGACGTCCGTCACCTTGGCGTCCCTGGACAGGTCGTTCACCGGTTTGGCAAAACCCTGGACCATGGGCCCCAGGGTCACCAGATCGGCAGAGCGGCGCACCGCCTGGTAGGTGGAGTAGCCGGTGTTGAGGTCGGGGAAGACAAAGATATTGGCCTGGCCTGCCACCGGGCTGCCCGGTGCTTTGGCCCTGGCCACCGATTCGATGACGGCGGCGTCGTAATGAAGAGGGCCGTCGACTACCAGCTCAGGCTTTAGCTCGGCCAGCAACTGGCGGGCATGTTCCACCTTGCTGGCGCCAGTGCCGCCCTGGTTGTCGGCGATCATGGTGATATGAGGGGCTATGCCCAACCGTTCGGCCGAGTCAGCGCATTGCAGGGCGATCTGTGCCAGTTGGTAGGCATCGGGGTTGGGGTTGATGGCGCAGTCCCCGTAGATAAGCACTTGGTCCGGCAGCAGCATAAAGAAGACGCTGGACACCATGGATTGCCCCGGTGCCGTCTTGATGAGTTGCATGGGTGGGCGCAGGGTCTGCAAGGTGGTGCCTCTGGCGCCGCTGACCAAGCCGTCTACCTCTCCTTGGGCCAGCATCATGGTGGCCAGCACCACGTTGTCCTGCAGTTGTTCCCTGGCCATCACTTCTTCCAGACCCTTTTGCCTGCGCAGGGCCACCATGGGGCCCACATAGCGCTCGCGCACGGCGTCCGGATCGATGATGGCAAGGCGGGCCGGCAGGGTCAGGCCATGGTGGCGGGCTACCGCCTGCACCTGTTCGGGTTTACCCAGCAGTACGCACTGGGCAATGCCGCGCTCGGTGCAATGGGCCGCAGCCTTGATCACCCGAGGTTCGTCCCCTTCCGGCAAAATGATGCGCTTGGCGGCGGCCTTGGCCCTTTGCTGGAGCTGGTAGGCAAAGGCTGGCGGCGATAAAAGGGCACTGGCCGGCGGCGGGATGAATTGGCTAAGCCAGCTGCTGTCCAGGTGCTCGGCCACCTGGTCCATGATCCAGCGCTGACGGTAGTCGTCGTCGGCTGGCAGGGACAGGTCCAGTTCGCGGATGGCGGCCAGGGTCTGGCTATCGTCGCTGTCCACCATCAACAGCGGCAGGCCGGCGTCGAAGGCGTCTTCACACAGGGCCATGATGGCCGGCTGTGGTTGTATGCCGCCAGTCAGCAGCAGCCCCCCCAGGCGCACGCCGTTCTGGGCCGCCAGGCAGGTGGCGACGATGACGTCGCTGCTGTCGCCCGGGGTCACCACCAGGGTGCCATGGCACAGTTTACCGACCCATTCCTGTAAGGGCTGGGTGGGGGTCAGCAGGTGGTTGAGGCGGCGGCTTTGCCAATCACCGCTGCAAAGGGGCAGGGCGTTCAGATGCTGGGCCAGGTCCCAGACTCTGGGGGCGATAAGGTCGCCCCGCCAGGGAATGTCGGCCAAGAGCCGCAGGGCGGCAGGCAAGGCCTCAAGGGTGTCTGGCCCTTGGCCTGGCCCAAGGGCGCTGCGCCCCAAGGTCCTTGGGCTCAATTTATGGTTGAGGATCAGGCCCTCGACGCTGCCCTGGCCAAGGGCTGCCTCACATTGGGCCAGCACTTGGGCGAGTTGCTGGGTACTGGTGCCGTCCCGCGCCGCCAGCAGGATCACCTTGGCGTTAAGGCGCTGGGCCAGCAGGATATTCAGGGCCGGCTCGTGGGGCACACCGGCCACCACACAGAGCTGATTGCCAGGCAAGCGGGAAAAAAGGGCCGCTTCAAAGTCGGCAGGGTCCAGGTCCTTGGCTACCGCCAGGGCAAGGGGGCAGGGCAGGACGCCCGGCACCACGCTGTTAAGGACCGCTATGGTCCTGTCTGCGGCTGGGTCTGCTGCTGGGCTGATGGGTTTGCTAAAGCCCAGGTCCAGGCCCTGGCGCTGCAGCGCATGTACCAGGCCCAGGCTGACCGCTGTCAAAGCGGCGCCGGTGCCGACCGGTACCAGTAGCAGCGTCTTGGCCATGGCGGGACTCCTTATTATTGCCTCATGGAGGCTTGTTATGGTTCCTGAGCCTAGAGTAACACCAGCTTAAGCTAAACAGGGACACTTCATTGGCTTTCAGGGGGCAGGGTTTTGGTCCACAATAGCCAAAGACAGGCAGCCCATTGCAAGCAGGGGAGGTTGGCCATGTGGGATATGGTTCGTGACGGTTATCAGTTGCTTAGGCACTGGCCCCAAAAAGGGCCTTTGGCTTGGCGCTTTGGCCTTACCCGTACCGTGCTGTTGGCCCGCTGGTTGCTCCACTGGGTACCAGGCCTGACCCTGGCTTGGCTCTTTGTGGCCCTGAAGATGGCCGCCATGCCCCTGTCCGGTCCTTTGTTGATGATGGCCTTGCTGCTGCTCAGCCTGCCCCTGCAGGCTATCCTCTGGTTGGGCAAGGAAGGGCGCAAGCCCTTGAGCCCCGGTGACAGGCATTGGCTGGCGGAGCTGACCGAGCGCATGAAGGACCAGGGGGTGACACCCGTCGCAAAGCTCGAAGGGGCCCGTTATCTGGAACTGGCGCTGGTGATGGATCAGGTTGCCAAACGCGGTGAACGGGCCTTTGGTCCGACCGACTGAACGTGGTCAAAAGCCCTTGGCACAGGTATAGTTAACAGCCTCTTTGCGAGGAGTGCTGCAGTATGACCGATGCCAAACGTCACCCTAAGGGTGATCTCATTATCCGTACCCAGACCATGCCGGCCGACACCAACCAGAACGGTGACATTTTCGGCGGCTGGCTCATGTCCCAAATGGACCTCGGGGGTGGCATGCTGGCCACCGAAATTGCCCGTGGCCGTATCGCCACCGTTGCCGTTGAAGGCATGACTTTTCATCAGCCGGTGAAAGTGGGGGATGTGGTCTGCGTCTACGGCGACTGCACCCGCATCGGCAAGACCTCCATGACCATCAAGCTGGAAGTGTGGATCAAACCCCTGCTGCGCTCAGGTAACACCGAACGCTACTGCGTAACCGAAGCCGTCTTCACCTACGTGGCCATCGACGACGCTGGCCGCCCCCGCCCAGTGCCCAAGGATTAAGTGCAATGAGCCAAGCTCCCAAGCGCCCCCTGTATATTCCTTACGCAGGGCCGGCCCTGCTGGAATCGCCGCTGCTGAACAAAGGCAGCGCCTTTACCCTGCAAGAACGTATTCAATTCAACCTGCTGGGCCTGGTGCCTCAGTATGTTGAGACCATAGAGGAGCAAAAAGAGCGGGCCTACGCCCAGTTCTCCAGCTGCACCTCGGATCTGGATAAACACGTGTTCCTGCGCTCCATCCAGGACAACAACGAAACCCTCTTCTACCGCCTGCTCGAAGAGCACCTGGAAGAGGTGATGCCGATCATCTATACCCCCACTGTCGGCCAGGCGTGCCAGGAATTTTCCAAGATCTACCGCACCCACCGGGGCCTGTTCATCTCCTACGAGGACAAGGACCACATCGACGATATCCTCCAGAACGCCACCAAGCAGAACGTCAAAGTGATAGTGGTGACCGACGGTGAGCGGATCCTGGGCCTGGGTGACCAGGGTATCGGCGGCATGGGCATTCCCATCGGCAAGCTGTCCCTGTACACCGCCTGTGGCGGCATCAGCCCGGCCTATACCCTGCCGGTAGTATTGGACGTGGGCACCAACAACCCGGATCTGCTGGACGACCCCATGTACATGGGCCGCCGTCAAAACCGCATCACCGGTGACGAATACTACGAATTCGTCGAAACCTTTATCGAAGCGGTCAAGCGCCGCTGGCCCAACGCCCTGCTGCAGTTCGAAGACTTCGCCCAGGCCAACGCCATGCCGTTGCTGGAGCGCTACAAGGACGACATCTGCTGCTTTAACGATGACATCCAGGGCACCGCCGCCGTTACCGTCGGTACCCTCTGGGCGGCCTGTAAGGCCAAGGGCGAGAAGCTCAGCGAACAAAAAGTGGTGTTCCTGGGGGCCGGCAGCGCCGGCTGCGGCATTGCCGAGCAGATCATCGCCGCCATGCAGACCGAAGGACTGTCCGAAGCCCAGGCCCGAAGCCGGGTGTTCATGGTGGACCGCTGGGGCCTGTTGACCAGCGCCATGCCCAACCTGATGGGCTTCCAAAAGCGCCTGGTACAAGATGTGAGCCTGCTGGAAAGCTGGCAGGCCGAAGGAGAGAACATCTCCTTGCTGGAAGTGATCAAAAACGCCAAGCCCAGCATCCTTATCGGCGTATCCGGGCAGCGCGGCCTGTTCACCGAAGAAGTGATCAAAGCCATGCACGCCGGCTGTGCCCGTCCTTTCGTGATGCCCCTGTCCAACCCCACCTCGCGGGTGGAGGCCACGCCCCAGGAGATCCTCAACTGGACCGACGGCCAGGCCATGGTCGCCACCGGCAGCCCCTTCTCACCGGTACTGGTGGGTGAAGAGAAAATCGCCATCGCCCAGTGCAACAACGCCTATATCTTCCCGGGTATCGGCCTTGGGGTCATAGCCGCCAAAGCCAAACGGGTGACCGATAACATGCTGATGGCCGCCTCCCGCGCCCTGGCAGACTGCTCGCCCCTGGCCAACGAAGGCAAAGGCCCTGTGCTGCCCAACCTGGGTGAAATTCAGGAAGTGAGCAAGTACATCGCCCTGGCCGTGGCCAAGCAGGCCCAGGAAGACGACGTGGCCCTGACCACCTCCGATGAGGCGCTGATCGCCGCCATCGAGAAGAACTTCTGGCTGCCAAGGTACCGCAACTACCGCCGCACCTCCTTCTAAATAAAAAACCCGCCGTTTGGCGGGTTTTTTTATGGGCCGGATTTGGGCAGACTTAGGACCTTTGGTAACCAAGGAGGGTTATATGTCCCAAATCCTGCCCCGTTTTGTCACCCTGGGGGAACTGACCCCTGTCCATACCGCTTTTGTGTCCGACAACGGCAGCCACGGTTGGTGGTTCTTTGCCGAGGTGGGCCTGGACGGCTTGCCTGAGGTGCACGCCGAGGGCCTTGGTGCTCCCGATCCTGTGCTGTTCAGCCTGATTGGCAGCAGCTCGGTGCGCCGGGCCATTACCGAGGTGCCGACCGACTTCCAGAGCCTGGATGCCAAGCCCTTTTTTAAAGAGCCCCTTAACCATGGCCATGCCTTCTGGTCCGAAGAACAGCAACTGCTGTGGCTGTTTTTGCACACCGAGGCCGACACCCAGGTGCTGGCCGGTTAGTTGCGGCGGATAAGCACCACGCCGCCGATGACCATCAAGGCCCCTGCTATCCGGTAGAGGTTGATTTCCTTTTGCAGATAGCCCACCCAGCCCTGGTGGTCCAGCAGCAAGGAGGCCAGCATCTGCCCGGCCACCAAAAAGCCGATAAAGGCGGCAGCGCCCAGCTTGGGGGCGGCAAAGGCGGCCACCGCCACGAAAAAGGCCCCCAGCAGGCCCCCTGTCCATTGCCACCAGGGCAGGCTGCCCAGTTGGCCTAGGCTGGGGATCCCCTGGCGCAGGGCCAACAGGTAGCCTCCCAATACCAGGGTGCCCACCGCAAAGCTGATAAAGGCGGCCCAGATGGCGCCGCCGGTATTGGCAGCCAGCTGGGCGTTGATGCCCGCCTGCAGCGGCATCATGGCGCCGGCAGCCAGGGTAATGAGGATAAGTAACGTCAACGTGTCCATGCTTGCCTTAGTTGAGGTAGTCGCTGTCATGAAAGTCCTTGAGCCACTGAGGCCGGTATAGGGTCAGCATTGTCACCGCCATGCCGTTGAGCAAGGCTTCGGGAAAGGCCAACAAAGGCATCAGTATCAGGTAGTTGTCTAGCACCTGCCGGCCGTCAAAGCCCTCTGCCCAGTAAAACCAGGCGGCCATGGCCAGCATATGGGCCACTAGGGCCAGGGCGGCATTGAAAAAACCGGTACAGAAGAAGTAGACGAACAGGTGGTGGGGCAGGTAGCGGGCCACCCCTTGTCTTACCGCTTCCGACACCAGCACCGGCAGGGCCAGGCCAAAGGCACAGTTGGGCCCCAGGTGTTGCCACTGTTCCAGCCCCGTTAGGGTCAACAGCCCCAGGGGCAGGAGCCCGGCCAGCAGCGCCAGGCGCCAGCCAAGCACCAGGGTGACCGTGGTTAGCCCTAGAAAGTGGACCTCCAGGCCGTCTTCGATGCCGGCCTGGAGTAACCAAAGGGCCAGCAGCGCCAGGCCCGATCCAAAAAAGAGCCCCTGTAGCCAACTGCGGCTTCGCAGCAGCCGCAGCTCGGCTCCCTGCTGCGCCCAGGCGCTAAAACACAGGAAGCCGACCAGGAGCCCCCAGGGGATCATGGGGCAAAGGTGGTCCAGATCGGGGCGTGGTCGGACGGCTTTTCGATACCGCGCAGTTCGTAGTCGATACCGGTTTCCACCGCCTTATCGGCCAGGTTCTGGGTGGCCAGTACCAGGTCGATGCGCAGGCCTCGGTTGTCGTCAAAGCCTTTGGAGCGGTAGTCGAACCAGGAGAAGCGATCGCTCACGTCCGGGTGCTGGGCGCGGAAGGTGTCTACCAGGCCCCAGCCCAGCAGCTTGTCCATCCATTGGCGCTCTTCGGGCAGGAAGGAACACTTGCCTTCCTTGAGCCAGCGCTTGGCGTTGGCGTCGCCGATGCCGATGTCCAAGTCGGTGCTGGAGATGTTCATGTCCCCCATCAGCACCAGGGCTTCGTCCGGGTTGTGCTCGGTCTCGAGGTAGTGCATCAGGTCGGCGTAGAACTTTTCCTTGGCCGGGAACTTCACTTCGTGGCTGCGGTTCTCGCCCTGGGGAAAATAGCCGTTCATCACCGTCAAGGGGCGGCCATCGGCCAGGGTGAAGCGGCCGATGATCATGCGCCGCTGGGCTTCTTCACCGTCGCTGGGAAAGCCCTTTTGTACCGATTGGGCCGGCAGCTTGGACAGCAGGGCCACGCCGTAGTGGCCTTTTTGGCCGTGAAAGTGCACCTCGTAGCCCATGGCCTCTACGTCGGCCAGGGGAAACTGCTCGTCGTGGACCTTGGTTTCCTGCAGGCCGATGATGTCCGGCTGGTGCTTGTCGATAAGGGCTTGCAGTTGGTGAAGGCGGGCACGCAGGCCATTGATGTTAAAAGAGATGATTTTCATGGTCTGGAGAGTCCGGTTAACGATGCCGCTATGGTAGCACGGACACCAAGGCCCGGGGGCCGGCATCAAAAAAAGCGGCCTTGGCCGCTTTGTTGTTAGCCGCCGTAGGCGACCGCTTCCACTTCCACCAAGGCGTCCTTGGGCAGGCGGGCCACTTCGACACAGCTGCGGGCCGGCTTGTGGTCGTCAAAGAAGCGTTCGTAGACGCCGTTGATGGCGGCGAACTGGTTCATGTCCTTGATAAAGACCGTGGTCTTGACCACATGGTGCTTGTCAAAGCCGGCGGCCTTGAGGATGGCCAACAGGTTGCTCAAGGCCTGCTCGGTCTGGGCCTCGATACCCTGCACCATCTCGCCGGTTTTCGGGTCCAGCGGGATCTGCCCCGAGGTATAGAGGAAGGGACCAACCTGGCGGGCCTGTACATAGGGGCCGATGGCAGCAGGGGCGTCCTGGGTGTTGATAATGGTCTGGGTCATGAACAGTTCCTCCTTCACAATGGCCGCCAGAGTAGCAGCTACGGCTGCTGGCTGCGAGAGCGCAGCTCGCGCTTTTCTTCGCTGCTCAGGCACTTGAGTTCTTCGTTGGAAAAATCGTCCTGGTAGTAGAGGAAATCCACGCACTCGGCTTCATAGCGCTGCTTGGCGGCGCTGTAGAGTTGCGGGTTGGTTTTGAGCTTGTCCATGTTGCGCCGCATCATGTCGCAGCGGCGGGCCTGCTCTTTCATCTCGACGATGCGGTCACAGGGATCGGTGCTGGTACAGGCAAATTGCAGCAGGGCGCTGCAGACCACGGCGGTGCGAATGAGTCGTTTCATATTACCCCCTGGTTAAGTCCCTCTCATTGTTGGACTTTTAACCAGGGGGCGCAAGGGGACTTTAGTGCAGGCGACCCATGGGGGCTTTTTGGGGCTTGCCCATGGCTTCGGCCAGCATCTCCAGACGCTGGGCGGTGAGCAGGGGATTGCAGAACCGCTGGATAAAGGTCAGCAGGCGCTGGGCCACGTAATCCTGGTCCAGTACCGTCATTTCCACCAGCATGTCTTGAAGTATGGCGGTAGCGCCCAGGCTGGGTTGCATCAGGTCGGTGTTTTCCGCCACGTACTGGGCGGCAAAATCCACGGCCCCCGATTGCAGGGTGTCCATCAGGCAGACAAAGGAGTCGCCATGGTGCTGGTGGGGTTCGGGCACGGCGTCGGCCAGGCTTATCAGGGTGTCGATCATGTCCCGAGCTTCGTCGGGGATGAATTCGCGCAGCTCGTCCCCTTTGGGGTGGTCGAAGGTAAACCCCTGGGGCAGGGCACGGCTCAGGGCTGCGGTCATTTCCGACTCGCTGATAAGAGCCGCCACATCCATCTGGGTGCTTTCTGGCAATACGCTAAAACCGGGGAATTCAGAGGCCAGGCGCACCATGGCCGCCACTTCCAGGCAATAAACAAAGCATGCCAGCCAGCTACCTGGCTCGGTGGTGGTCAGGGTTTCCCAGTCACGGTGCACCAGAAAGCTGGCCTGGAACTGGCCGGCTTCGGTCTCGTGGTTGTCCTGCCAGATCTCCAGGCCTTCCTGGTAGCGGGCAATCAACTGATCGGTAAGTTCCTGCAGTTCCACGTGGCGGCGGCCTCAATAACAAAGGGCGGGAAGTATAACCCAAAAAAAAAGCCGCCTGAAAGGCGGCCGTATATGGTGGTGGGGGAAGGATTCGAACCTTCGCAGGCTGAGCCGTCAGATTTACAGTCTGATCCCTTTGGCCACTCGGGAACCCCACCGGGTTCGGTATATAGAAAGCCGCGCTAGGCCACTTTCGTTGTAAAGGATGGTGGTGGGGGAAGGATTCGAACCTTCGAAGGCTGAGCCGTCAGATTTACAGTCTGATCCCTTTGGCCACTCGGGAACCCCACCAGCGATGCGGCGCCATAATACCAAAATCCGATCTCGTGTAAAGGAAGAAATTTGCTAAAAATCTGGCTTAAGCTGCCGATAAAGGTCTTAAGCTACTTAATTGATGGTTTTCTGTGCAGATTAAAGGCCTTGCTTTCCTAGATGAACTCGAGCTCTCCCCCCGACTGTCGTCGGCGGTGGCGGCCGGCCAGCGCTCGGACTTTGCGCTGCTGTTGGCCATGCTCGGTAACGATCTCTTGGAAAAACCCGGCCTGGCCAGTCCTGAACCCGGTAAAGGCCTGGGCCCCGGCGCCATCAATACCCCCCCTAAGCGCCCCTGGGGGGCCGATGACCGCACCCCTGGCCGCTCCATCGCCCTGAGCCAGGCCTTTCATCAGGACGGCATCGTCGGTGCCCGCCTGATGGACTGCCTGGACCCGGAGCCGCAGCTGGGCCGCGAAGAAGATCCCAAATTCCTGCCGGAAACCGTATTGGGGGACATGGACCCCAAAGCGGCCTGGCAAGCCAAGGGCAAGGCCCTGCCCGGTTATAAGGGCCTGACCGCCAACGCCGACCTTGGGGACGTGCTCAGCCAGATGCGTCACATCTCCACCACCGCCTGATAAGCCAAGGGACAAAGTATGAAGGGCGCCACAGTCTGGCGCTGGACTTGCCCCTAACCCCTCATTACACTGGCGCCGCCTTGACGTTAACGGAAAGCCAGCTGTGAATATTGCCTCCCTGCGTGACCAGTTTCCTGCCCTGAACCAAGATCTCAACGGCCGTGCCCCCGTCTTTTTGGACGGCCCCGGCGGTTCCCAGGTGCCCCAGAGCGTGCTCGATGCCATGACCGGCTACCTGGGCCGTTTCAATGCCAATCTGGGGGGCGCCTATTTTTCCTCCCAGCGCACCACCGCCGTGATGCAGGCCGCCCGCGAGGCCGCCCGGGATCTGCTGGGGGCCAGGCGCGCCGAGGAAATCATCTTCGGTCCCAACATGACCACCCTGACTTTCGCCCTGTCCCGGGCCATCAGCCGCGACTGGCAAGCCGGGGACGAGGTCATCGTCACCGCCCTTGACCACTACTCCAATGTCTCTTCCTGGATGCAGGCCGCCGCCGACAAAGGGGTGACGGTGCACCAAATTCCCCTCAAGGCCGACGACTGCACCCTCGACTATGAGGCGCTCTTTGCCAAGCTGGGCCCCAAGACCCGGCTGGTGGCCCTGACCCATGCCTCCAACACCACCGGCTCCATGGTCGATGTAAAAAGGGTGGTAGACGCCGCGCACCAGGCCGGCGCCCTGGTGTGGGTGGACGCGGTGCACTTTACCCCCCACGAATTGGTGGATGTTCAGGCTATCGGCTGCGACTTTCTGGCCTGTAGCGCCTACAAGTTCTTCGGCCCGCACCTGGGCATGGTCTGCGGCCGCTACCAACTGCTGGAGGCGCTGACCCCTTATAAGGTGGAGCCGGCCACCGATCTGGTGCCGGGCAAGTTCGAGACCGGCACCCAGAGCTTTGAGGCCCTGGCTGGTTTTGTGGCAGCGGTGGACTACCTGGCCGGCGTGGCAGGGCAGGGCAGCGACTTGCCGCGCCGTGAGCGCTTAAAAGCCAGCTACCAGGCCATCAAGCAGCACGAGATGGCCCTTAGCCAATATTTCCTGGAAAGGGCCGCCACGGTGCCTGGCCTGACCCTCTACGGCATTACCGATCAAACGCGCCTTGCCGAGCGCACCCCTACCTTTGCCTTTACCCTCAAGGGGGTGGCCAATAGGGCGGTGTCAGAGGCCATGGCCAATGCCGGCGTCTGCCTGGGAGACGGCAACTTCTACGCCCTGGGGCTGGTACGCCAGCTGGGGCTGGAGGAGAGTGGCATAGTGCGGGTGGGCTGCATGCACTACAACAGCACCGAGGAACTGGGCCGCTTCTTTGATGTGCTACAAGACCTGGTGAAGTAACATAAGGCAGTCTGAGGACTGCCTTTTTTATTGGAGACACCATGAGCATCGACGCCATGCGCCGGGTATTTCGCCACGCGCCCCTGACCGAGCTGCATGCCGACCCATTGCAGCAATTTGCCCTCTGGTTTACCGAGGCCAAGGACAGCAGCCCGGTGGACTGGCTGGAAGTGAACGCCATGACCCTCTGCACCCAGGGCCTGGACGGCTTTCCCCAAAGCCGGGTGGTGCTGCTCAAGGGCCTGAGCGGCACCGGCCTGCAGTTCTTCACCAACTACGATTCCCAAAAAGGCCAGGAGCTGGCCGCCGATCCCAGGGCCAGCCTCAACTTCTACTGGCCGCACCTGGCGCGCCAGGTGCGGGTCAGCGGTGTGGTGCAAAAATTGCCCCGGCAGGACTCCGAAGCCTATTTTGCCTCCCGGCCCCGGGGTTCGCAGCTGGGGGCCTGGGCGTCCCAGCAATCGGCCCCCATCGCCAGTACCGCCGAGCTGGAGCAAGCCCTGGCGGACGCCGACGCCCGCTACCCAGGGGAGGTGCCCTGCCCCCCCCACTGGGGCGGCTATGAGCTGGCGCCCCAGATCATGGAATTTTGGGCCGGCCGGGAAAACCGCCTGCACCACAGGGTGCGCTATAGCCATGATGGCCAGCACTGGCAGCAACAATGGCTGGCTCCCTGACCTGAAAAAGGCGCCCCTGGGCGCCTTTTTTGATGGTGGCCGCCGGCAGGTGTGGACATTTAGACGTCTAGGCGCTTAAATATCCAGATTGCCCTGCCGGAGAGCCCTATGCCCATTCGTATTCCCGATGCCTTGCCCGCCGCCGAAGTGTTGCGGCGTGAAAACATCTTCGTGATGCACGAAAGCCGGGCCATCCACCAGGACATCAGGCCCATGGAAGTGGTGCTGCTGAACCTGATGCCAAAGAAGATCGACACCGAAAACCAGATCCTGCGGTTGCTGGCCAACACCCCCTTGCAGGTCAACGTCAAGCTGCTGCGCATCGACGCCCGGGAATCCCACAACACTCCCAACTCGCACCTGGAACGTTTTTACCGGGATTTTGACGACATCAAGGACCAGAACTTCGACGGCCTTATCGTCACTGGCGCTCCCCTGGGGCTGGTGCCGTTCGAAGAGGTCCATTACTGGGACGAAATTCGCACCGTCATCGACTGGTCCCGCACCCATGTCACCTCCACCCTGTTTTTGTGCTGGGCCGCCCAGGCCGCCCTCAATCACCTCTACGGGCTGCCCAAAAAAACCCTGGGCCAGAAGCTGTCCGGTGTCTATGAGCACCGCACCCTCTGTCAGGACAACCCCCTGGTGCGGGGCTTTGACGATTACTTCCTGGCGCCCCTGAGCCGCTATGCCGACTTTGACCGCGATGCCATCGCCAGCCAGACCGACTTGCAGATCCTGGCCGACCACCCCCAGGCCGGTGTTTACCTGGCCGCCAGCGAAGATCTCCGGCAGATTTTTGTGACCGGGCATCCGGAATACGACGCCGACACCCTGGCCCAGGAATACCAGCGCGACAGCAAGGCCGGCATCAACCCGGCTCTGCCGTGCAACTACTTCCCCGGCGACGACCCGGCCCAGGAGCCCAGGGCCCGCTGGCGCAGCCATGCCAACCTGCTCTATTCCAACTGGCTCAACTACTGCGTCTACCAGATCACCCCCTACGATCTGGCGGCCATGGAGCCCAAGACCACCCAGGCCAAGCTGGCCGGGTAATAAAAAAGGCCGCGACTGCGGCCTTTTTTGTGGGCGGCTGCCTTAGAGGAAGCTCAGGCCCAGGGCGATGATGACGCCGCTGGCCAGCAGCTGCACCAGGCAATAGCCCATGATGTCCCTGGCGCCAAGGCCGGCGATGGCCAGTACCGGCAGGGCCCAGAAGGGCTGGAGCAGGTTGGTCCAGGCGTCACCCCAGGCCACCGCCATGGCCACCTTGGCCACGTCCACATCCAGCATCTGCGCGGCCGGCAGCATCACCGGTGCCTGCACCGCCCACTGGCCACCACCGGAGGGCACAAACAGGTTGATAAGGCCGGCGGACAGGAAGCTCCACAGGGGCAGGGTGTCGGCGGTGGACACCTTGACGAAGAACTCGGCCAGGTGGGTGGCCAGGCCGGAGCTTTGCATCAGCGCCATGATACCGGCGTAGAAGGGGAACTGAATGAGGATACCGCCGGCGGTGGATACCGCCGGGGCCAGGGCCCCCAGGAAGCGGGCGGCGGTGCCGAACATCAGCAGCGCCAGGGCCAAAAAGCACAGGTTCAGCACATTGAGGTTCAGGCCGCCGCCACCGACAAAGTAGGGCACCAGCCAGGCCAGCATCAGGGCGGCGGTCAGGTACATGGGCCAGCGCTGGTTGAGCATGGGGCCGTGGCCGGCCACCAGGTTGTCCTGCTCTTGGCTCTGCACCTTGGCCAGCTTGCCCTTACTGTCGAGCATCAGCATGTTCAGCAGCGGCATCACCACCAGCAGTACCGCCACCAGGATCAGGTTAAAGGGGGCGAAAATAGTGTCGCTGGTGGGGATAAGGCCAATCTGGCCCTCGGAGAAATGCCCGGGGGTGTTGATGGTCAGGGGAATGGAGCCGGACAGGCCGGCGTGCCAGATCAAAAAGCCCGAATAGGCCGAGGCCACCAGCAGCTTGTAGTCGATGGCGATTTCCCGGGCGATGGCGCGGGCAAAGAAGGCCCCTACCACCAGGCCAAAGCCCCAGTTGAACCAGGAGGCCAACAGCGCCACCAGAGTGACGGCTACGATGGCGCTCTTGGGCCCCGGCAGGCGGCGGGCCAGGGCGGCCAGGGCCTTTTTCACCGGTGGCGTCGACGCCACCAGGTGGCCCAACACCAGGATCATGGCCATCTGCATGGCGAAGGTCAGAAGGTTCCAAAAGCCTTTGCCCCAGGCGTCGATGGCGGCCATGGGGGCCATGCCTTCCACGCCGATGGCCAGGCCGACCACAACCATGGTCAAAAGCATGACCAGGACGAAGGGATCAGGAAGATAGCGCTCAACCAGGCGCACCGCGCCCTTAACGAACCACCCCATAATGTTTTCCTTTTGCTGCTGTCGTTATAACGGCCGGGGTGAAGACCCACAGCCTTGTGGGTCTAGGGTAGCGGATCAGGGGCGGCAACAGCTCTTATACTTTCGTCCAGATCCGCAGGGGCAGGGGCCATTGCGTTCGGGCTCGGGATAGCTGCCGGAATGGAAGTACCAGCGCCCTTCTTCCTTGACGAAGCGGCTCTTTTCCAAGTGAAAGGCCAGCTTGTCGCCGTCCTGGTAGCGGGCCAGGAAGGTGACGAAGCTTTCGCTGGGGCCGGCCTGGTGGCCAAGGATGACCAAGTCGTGCCAGGGCAGGGCCACGAAGGGGGCGATATCCGCCAGGCTGGGCCTGCTGCTGCCATGCCAGCTGTCGAGGATGAACTGGGGCCGGTTCACCACATGGGCACAATAGCGGGCCCGCATCAGCGCCTCGGCATTGGCCGCCTCGGCCCCCTGGTGCAGGGGGCCGCAGCAGCGGTCATAGGGCAGGGCGCTGCCGCAGAGGCAATCAGGCTGCATGGGCGGTCAGTACCACCACGTCCCAGTAGCCAAGGGCCTGGCCCTGGGCTGGGATCACCGGCGCGGCGTTGTGGAAGTATCGGGCGTCGTTAAGGACAACGTACTGGCCGTCGGCAAAACGCTCACAGAAAAAGGGTGCGCTGTCCTTGGCCTCGTAGAGCATCACTTCACCGCCTTCGACGGTGCCAGAACCCATGACGTAGATACCCAGGTAGTCAAAGCCGTCCTGGTGCACCCCTTCCGGGGCCGGGGGGGTGGCGTCACGGGATTGGGTCTTGATGCGGATCTGGTGGATCTCGATCACTGCGTCGTCCCCCAGGCTGCATTGGGCCTGGAAATCCTTGAGCATGGTGGTCATGGCCTGGCTGTGCAGGCTTTGCTCGGGGATCTCCTGGTAGCGGCGTTCCACATCACCCAGGTACTGGTTGATGTTGCTCGACTGCATAAAGGTCTTGGTGGGCTGGCGCAGCACCTGGCCGCCTTGCACCTTGACGTTGGAATAGCAGCGGTAACGAAAATCCCCCTGGATATAGGGGTCGACCGGCAGGTCGGCAAAGCTCTGTGCCAGTTCGGCCACGGCCTGGGCGTTCAGCTGGCCATGGTGAAGGGTAAAGTCGGATGTGGGGGTCTGTAGGGAATGCATAGCCTCTCCAAATACCTCTGTCAGGCAACAGGGGCGGCATTATACAGAGGGGCCATGACAGTGTCATGGCGAAGGATGTGACGTAAACGTCAACTTTGACGTACGGGGAAGAATGAAAAAAACTAATGCGTGCACAGCTAAAATAACTCGTTAGTCCACCGTCTCCTTGCTGATTAGACTTGGCGCACCTTGAACAGACCAGGAGCAGCGCAGCGGTGGACTACGGCATTTACACCCAATTTTTTGTGGCCATGTTAGCCATCGTCAACCCCTTTGGGCTGCTGCCGGTCTTTATGGGCTTGACCTCCCACCAGGATCAGGCCGAGCGGCGCCGCACCGCCATGATGGCCGCCTTCGCCTCGGCGGTGATCCTCTGGGTGGTGCTGCTGCTGGGGGAAGACTTGCTGAAGTTCTTCTCCATCTCCGTGGCCTCTTTCCAGGTGGCTGGTGGCGTGCTGCTGAGCTTCACTGCCCTGTCCATGTTGCAAGGTAAACTGGGGGAAACCCGGCGCACCACAGAGGAAGGGCGGGAAGCGGCGCGCATGGAGTCGGTGACCCTGGTGCCCCTGGCCCTGCCCCTTATCGCCGGTCCGGCCGCCATCACCACCGTCATCGTCTTTACCCAGGCCCATCACAGCCTGGTGGACAAGGGCGCCCTGGGTCTTGCCATCGGCATACTGGCGCTGGTGACCTGGGGGGTGTTCCTGTGCGCCCCCATGCTGGCTCGCTGGCTGGGTACCACCGGTATCAACCTCATCACCCGGGTGATGGGCCTTATCATGATGGCCCTGGCGGTGGAGTTCATGGCCAAGGGCGTCAAGGGGCTGTTCCCGGCCCTGGCCGGTTAAGGCGCGGTTGGGCCCCAGGGCTTACACTTGTCGGGATAACACCTAAACGGAGCTAACCGATGAAAACCCGCTTGCTGCTTTGCCTTACCGCCCTGTCTTTGCTTGCCGGCTGCACCTTGCGTGGCCCAGAAGTGCGGGTCAAAGCCCCGGAAGTGGTGGTGGACGGCCAGGGCACCCATTGCCCCCCAGGCCAGGCCAAAAAAGGCCGCTGTTAAGAAAAAGGCGCCCGATGGGCGCCTTTTTCAATGGGGCTGGCGTTCAAACACCGTGCCTACCTTGGGCAGGAACAGGGTGCCGTAGAGGCGGCTGGCGTACTCGTCGGTCATGCCGGAGATATAGTCGGCGATGACCCTGGGGCTTTGCCCTGCCGCCTGCCAGCGGCCACGGGTGTTGTCTGGCAGCAGCCGGGCCGGATCCGAGGCCAGGGCTTCGAACAGGGCCATGACGATCTGCTGGCCCTTGTATTCCAGCAGCTGCAACTCCGGGCGTTGCACCACGTGCTTGTAGACAAAGTCCTTGAACACCTTGAGGGCGGCGCCGTGGGCGTCGGGCAGGCCGGCATTAACCGCCAGCAGTGGCGCTTCGAAGCCTTCCACCTGATGCAGGGACACGGCGGTAATAAGGCTGTTGACCAAAGCGCCTATGGCCTGTTTGCGAAGATGGTGCTGGCCGGAAAAAAGATGCTGGCTGAGGCTATCCAACTGCGGGCCTACATAGGGCAGGTCCAGGGCTTTTAGGTGCGCGGTGACGTCGCTGTCCCAGGCGTCGCGGCTCACCAGGCCCATGACGATGGCATCTTCCATGTCGTGGATGGCGTAGGCGATATCGTCCCCCAGTTCCATGATGGAACAATCCAGGGACTTGTAGCTGGCCTTGCGGTGGCGCCCGGCTGCCACCGAGGCGGTAAAGCGGTCCCGGTCGGCGGGACTGAGGGGAGCGAGGATCCAGTCCAGGCAGTCCTGGTCTTCGTCGTAGATGGCCTTGGCCGGGTACCAGTCGCCGGCCTTGAGCTGGCGGGCATTGGCTGGCGCCGCAGCCTGCTCGCCTCGCACCTGGCTTTGCAGCACCGGGTACTTCAACACCCCCAGCAGGGTGCGCCGGCATAAATCCATGCCGTGGCCTTCGGTGTAGGGTTCGAGCTTGGCGAGGATGCGCAGGGTCTGGGCATTGCCTTCGAAGTTACCGTCGCTGCGCATCAGGTAGTTAAGGGCCACTTCGCCGCCATGGCCAAAGGGCGGGTGGCCGATGTCGTGGGCCAGGCAAAGGGCGTCCAGCAGGGCGTCTTCCCCCAACAGCTCGCCGTAGGCCGGCTGCTTGCGCTTGAGTTGGCCGAGGATGCCGGTGCCTATCTGGGCCGCTTCCAAGGAGTGGGTCAAGCGGGTGCGATAGAAATCACTCTGGCCCACCCCCAATACCTGGGTCTTGGCCTGCAGGCGGCGAAAGGCCGCCGAGTGCAGAATGCGGGCCCGGTCCCGCTGGAAGGGGGAGCGGTGGTCTTCTGCCCTTTGGGTTTGGGTCTCACTGGCCCTGGCGAGCCAGGCTGTGTTCTGGGTCATCGGCGATGTCATCCAAGGAAAGGGAGAAGCTGGGCACGAACTCGTCCAGGAAGTAGCGGATGGGGTCGTTCATGCGCTGGGCCAGCATGGCTTCCAGGCGACGCTTGGCCTGGCCGAATTCGTGGTTGCCAAAGTTCTGCTCTTGCAGGCATTTAAGGTAGGCGCAAAGGATGTCGGCGTCCTTGACCAGGCTGTGCAGTTCGGCTTCGTCGCTGGAGGCCACAAACAGGGCCTGGTAGGCCGCCTTGAGGGGCGGCGGGGCCATGGCCACCAGCCGCTGTTCCGCTACCGCCTCAATCTTCTTGTATTCGTCGGCGATGGCCGGGTTGTAGTACTTGACCGGGGTGGGCAGATCGCCGGTCAGCACCTCGGAGGCGTCATGAAAGAGGGCCAGGGTCGCTACCCTGTTGGGGTCGAGCTGGCCGCCGAAGCACTGGTTTTTGATAAGGGCCAGGGCGTGGGCCACCATGGCCACCTGCAGGCTGTGTTCGGCGACGTTTTCGGGGTGGACGTTGTACATCAGGGGCCAGCGGCGGATGAGCCGCAGGCGGGCGAGTTGGGCAAAGAGGTGACTGGCCAAAACAGGCTCCTAAGAACTGGCTCACACCAGAGGTAACACTAGTGGCGCCGGGGTGCAAGCTCCGATACCCTTAAGACCAGTATGCCGGCTTTGGCGGCAGGAGGCCCGGATGAGCACCAGTATCAGTACCCATTACGCCCCGTTGGACTTGGACGCCAAGGCGACCCCTAACCCAGCCCTGGCTGGCAACCCCCTGCTGGGGGACAAGGAACAGGAACGGTCCCAGAACCTCACCGCCCAGGCGGTGCCTTCTGCCGCGCAGGCCCAGCAGCTTGAACAGCTCAAGGCCCGGGACCAGGAAGTCCGCACCCACGAACAAGCCCACCAGAGTGCCGCCGGCCCTTATTCCCAAGGTATCTCCCTGCAATACGAGCGGGGCAGTGACGGGCGGCGCTATGCGGTAGAAGGAGAAACCGGTGTCGATACGGCGCCGGTGCCCGGCGATCCCCAGGCAACCCTGGAAAAGGCCCAGACCATATTGCGGGCCGCCCTGGCCCCGGCCGAACCCTCGGCCCAGGACAGGCGGGTGGCGGGGGAAGCCCAGCGCATGATGGCCGATGCCAGGGCCAGTATCGCCGCCCAGCAGCAGGAAGCGGTGCAACAAAAAGGCACGCCGCAGCGTGCCTATGAAAGTGTTGCCAATGTTAAAGGCTCACTGGGCCTGGATCTCCTGGCCTGACATCAGCGCCTTGATGTAGCGCACCGGCGATGAGCCGTAACTCAGGAACTGCTCGTTAAAGGCCTTCAGGTCGAACTTGTCCCCAAGGTCCTTTTTCTGGGCCTCGCGAAAATCGTAAATCTCCCGGTAGCCGGCGTAATAGCTGGTCAGCTGCACCTGTGACAGGCTGACCCGGCGCCACTTGCCACGGGCTTCGGCTTCTTCCTGGAAGGCGTCGTTCATCAACAGATCCAGAGCCTTGTCTTCGCTCATGTTCAGCACATGGACGCTGTAGTCGAGGATGGTGTTGCAGATGGTGCGCAGGTTCCACTTGTAGTACATCAGCCACAGTTCGGGCTCATTGTTGCCGTAACCGGCTTCCAGCATCATGCGCTCGGCGTACACCGCCCAACCTTCCACCATGGCACCGTTGCCAAACAGGCTTTTGACCAGGCTGGGTGACTGGTTGGAGTACACCAACTGGGCATAGTGGCCGGGAATGGCTTCGTGGATGTTCAGCACCTGCAGCATCCAGTGGTTGTACTCGCGCAGGTAGCTCTCGGCCTGGGCGTCGGTCATGCCGTCCAGCGGGGTGACGTTGTAGTAGGTGTTGCCGCCCTTGTCGTAGGGGCCAGGGGCGGAAATGGAGGCGCCGGCCACGCCGCGCATGTATTCGGGGGTTTCCCGCACCACCAGGGGTTTGTTGGGATCCAGGGTCAGCAGCTGGTGCTGGTTGACGAAGGCTTCAAGCTCGGGGATCTGGGCCTTGACCGCGTCGACGAAACCGTCCCGGGCCACGTGGCGTTTGGCCAGCTTGTCGATGAGCTTCTTGACGCCGGCATTGCCTGCCAGGCGCGGCTGGCCGGGGAAGTAGCGGCTCCACAGCTGGTCGGTGATGCGGTTCATTTCCTTGAGCACTGCTGCCTTGTCGGCCAGGGCCTTGTTGTACAGCTCTTTGGCGGTGAGGCCGGACTGGATGTCGAAGGCGAACTTCTTCTCGTAGAGATCTTCACCCAGGCGGAAGGAGCGGGCATTGCCTTGCTCTTCAAGGTCGCTCTCAAGGGCTTGCAGCCAGTCTATCTGGGCTTTGATGGCGGCCTTGGCCTTGTGGTAGGCCTTCTCGAACTGGGCCTTCTCGGCATCGCTAAGGGTACTGCTTTTGGCCTGGGCCAGCAGGTCGTCGTTGATAATGGAAAAAGCGCCCTGGTTCTGGACTACCGCCAATTGGGTGTGTTCCAGGGTGGGGTTTTGAATGTTGCTCCTGGCGGCGGCGTAATAAGCCGGGGTCTTGGCCAGGCGCTCACTGATGGCACGAAGGCGCACTTCCAGGGGGGCAAAGCTGCCGGTGGCCAGTTGGGCGATGCCGCCGGCCACATTGTACTCGGACGGGTCCCACTGCCAGGACTTGAGCTCTTCTATGCCAAAACGGATGCTGCCCAGTTGGTTCTTGATCAGCAGATAGTCGATTTGCTTGGGGGCAGCCAGGGCCTGGATATCGATGGCCGCCAGTTTTTGCTCCCAAAGGGCCACGAAAGCCAGGTCTTTGGCGCGAGCCTGGGCGGTGGGGATCTCCAGATCACCGGCGTGCTCAGCGTGGCCTACATAGAGGCCCCAGGTGGGGTATTGCTGCCAGAAGGCGGGAATGAAGTCATTGACCAGGGCGTCGAAGGCCTGCTGCTGGCCTTGGGTGGCCACGGCGGCGACGGGTTCATTGGCGCTGTGGCTGGCGCAGCCCAGCAGGGCGCTGGACAGGGCCAGGCAAAGGAGGGTTCTTTTCATTGATCGTTATCCCTAAATGAGTCGTCAAAAAGCATCCAGCAAGGCCAGCCCCTTGGCAAGCCTCAGCGGGACGAATGGCCGTTTCCCTGTTTTGAAACGCCACCGGCCACCACCAGGGGCAGCACTTCGGAAGCGGAAAGCGCCAGGGGCGTTACCTTGTCTTTGGCCACCAACACCAGGTTGCCGGCAAAGTTGAAAGACTGGGGCAGGTAAACGGCGACCCGGCCTTCCAGACCAAGCTCTTCCAGGCTGTCGCGGGTAACGAAGCCAATCACTTCGATATCGCCATTGATCCTGACCAGCACCGGCTTGGAAAAGCGCTTGTCCTGGCCCATCAGTGCTCCCAGTACGTCCTTGATGGCGCCATAGAGGAGTTTGACCCCGGGCAGTCGCTCCATCACCTTGTCCACCAGGTTGAACAGCTGGCGGCCAAGGAAGTTACCGGCCAGAAGACCTATGGCCATGATGATGGCAAGGGTCAGCACCAGGCCGACCGGCGCCACCAGCCAATGGGGCAGGGGGCCACCGGTCAAGGGCTCGAGCAGGGCGGCGATGGGCTTAAACAACGCCTCGTTGAAATACACATAAAGGGCCCAGACCAGGTAGACGGTCAGTAGCACGGGGGCGGTGATCAGGAAGCCCTGGATCAGCCAACGCAGGGGTTTGAACATGGTTTCTTCCCATAAAAAAGGGGAGCCTAAAGCCCCCCTTTTGGTCAGGTCAACTGACTTCGTTATTTGGTTTCCGGTACCCGTTTGGTGGCGGACAGCTTGGCTTCGATACGGCGGTTGGCCGCACGGGCTTCTTTGCTGGTGCCTTCCATGGTCGGGCGGCCTTCACCGTAACCCACTGTCTTGATGCGGGCGCGGTCGATACCAAACTGGCTGGCCAGGGCTTCACCGACGGAGGCGGCGCGGCGCTCTGACAGCTTGAGGTTATAGTCGGCGGCACCGGTGTCATCGGTGTGGCCTTCAATCACCACGTCCAGCTGCGGGAAGTCTTTCATAAAGGTGGCTACGCGCTGGAGCTCCGGGTAGTACTGGGGCTTGACGGTAGCGGAGTTGGTGTCGAAGTTCACCAGCAGCTTCTCGGTCACGGTTTCGGTTTCGTACTTGGTACAGCCGCGCTCGTCGACCTTGTAGTTGGCCGGGGTACCGGGGCAGGCATCGCTCTCATCCGGTACGCCGTCTTTGTCGGAATCCACTACCACGGGAGCCGGGGCCGGCTTGGGAGCCGGAGCGGCTTTTTGCGGCGCAGAGCCGAAGAAGTACTGGATACCGACGTTGGCCAGGTAGTCGGTGAAGTTGCTGTCGTCCTGCTGGGCGGCGGCTTCGACTTTAAAGGCCAGGTTATCGTCCAGGAAGGTACGGTAGCCGACGGTCAGGCGGGCGAAGGTGTCGTGCAGCTGCTCGACATTGGTGCGGTTGATACCCAGACCGGTGTAGAAGTTGTCGGTGATGTTGAACAGCACGTCGGCACCGAAAGACTCACCGTAACCGGAAGAGCCGGTGCCGCGCAGGTCGGCCTGCAGGTAGTCGTAGTAACCGCGCACTTCCCAGTTGGGGCTGATGCGGTAACCCAATTCCAGGCCAGGCACGAAGGTTTTGAAGTCTTGTGACGGCTCATAAACGCTGGAGCCTTTGCTCACCATGCGATCCGAGTCCAGATCCATGGCACCAATGTGGCCACCCAAATAAACTCGGCCGGCCAGATCCTCTTTAGTTGCGGACGCATGAGCGCCGAAAGTCAAAGCCAACAGAGTGGCAGCAGCAGACAAACGAAAAGCGCTAACCTTTTTCATAATCACTCCCTGCAAAAAGGAAAAAGCAAAAATATCGTGACTCGGGGTAGTCACGTCGGGGGAAAGTTTAGGCAAGAATTGAAAAAAGCGACAATCTGAAACTGGATAAGGGTTTAGCTGCGATTAAGCGAGCATGGTCTGCTACCCCTGTATCCTTAACGGCGCAGTAACAATAACTCTGACTGGTGCTTTTTTGGCAGGGTATAAAGCACTTCGGACTCGTCCGGTGAAATATCAAATTGTGCCTGGTAACCCTGAGGTAATTTTAATACTTCGGAAATGGTTCCACTGCTGAGATCGTAACGATGAATATGCTGTTCACCCCGGTCGGTTAAATAGTAAATACCGCTTCCGGCTAATTGCCAACCGTCGCAACGTTGCCAGGTGATATTGGTTCCCACCTCGGCCAAGCTACCGTCGGCCAGGTTCATGCGCCAAAGGCCGGGGGTGTGGACCCGGGTCAGGTATAAAAACTGCTCTTTGTCGTCCGGCTGGCCGCAATAGCCGCCAGAGCGGGTGATCTGGGTGGGTTGGTCGCTGGACCTGTCCCAGCGCCAGATCTGCCAGTCGCCGCTGGCATTGGAGGCAAAATAGAGGTGCTTGCCGTCCCGGCTCCAGCGGGGGTTGGCGCCGCCGTAATCGCTCAGCAGGTGGGTTTCACGCCAGCGCGACTCCTCGGTGTCGAACTGCAACAAATCCACGTTGCCGTTGGCCACAGCTACCTGCGGGTTGAAATGCAGCTGGCCGAGGCGATTGTCTTCGTCAAAGTCGGTAAGCTGCAACTGCAGGGTTTCGGTCATCCGCCAGTATTGGCTGCGGCCGGTACGCCTTGAGGCAAAATACAGGGTCTTGCCGTCCGGGCCGAAGCTGGGGGCATACTCTTCGGCGTCGGAATTCACCAGGGCCTGGGCCTTGGCGTCAGGGGTAAAGAAGGGGTTGGCGGTCTTGTAGATATCCAGCTCAGACTCCCCCTGCACCACCACCATTTGGTCGTGACTGGGTTCGTAGACGGGGCCATGAATGGGCAGATCCGAGAGAATGTTCTGGCTGAGCAGGTTGTTGTCGAGCCTTTCCAGGCGCCCGGGTTTCTCTATCAGGAAAAAGTGACTGATGTCTTCGCCCCAGCTGAAACTGTTGCGGTGCAGGCTGCCGGTCATATAGATGGCCAGCAGGTGGTAGCCGTGGGAGGCTTCCATGAACATCAGCACCTGGTTTTGCCAGCGGTTGTCTCTGACCACCATCAGCTGGCTGGCATCATGGGACAGGGCAAAGGCCACGTCACCGGCGCCCGGATCGATAGGGTTGGTCAAGGGCACGGCCTGGCCGGTGGACAGCCGCAGCCGGTATACTTGGTAGGGTTTTTCCGGGCTGGCCCTGTGGTTGTAATACAGGGTCAGGTCATCACCGCCGAAGCGGACCATGGTCTTGTCGTTTTCGTCCAGGCAGGGGGCTACCTTATGTTCCCCACTCAGGGTGGCACTGTCCTTATCTATCTGGGCTACCCGGATCTCGCAGCGGTGTTGTTGGCGCCAGACAAAGGCCAGGCTATTGCCGTCCGGTGACCAGGCCGGGGAGCGGCGATCCGCGTCCAGGCCGGTCAGTGCCTGGGGTTTGGACACAGAGCGGGTACCGGGGGTCGGCAGTCTTTGCAGGTAAAGCTGACGTGGCCCGTCATCCTCACTGTAGGTAAAGGCCAGGTATTGGCCGCCGGGGGAAAACTGCGGCTGGCTTTCTTCCCCGGGCTGGGCGGTCAGCTGCAGTCGCTCGGTGAAATTGGGACTAAAGGCCAGTTCGGCAAAGAGCTTGCCGATAAATGGGGACAGCAACAGCAACACCAGCAAAGTGCCGTATTTGAGGCTGCGATAGGTCTTGGGGCGCTCTTCACTGCCGGGCACCAGGGAAGGGGGCAGCCGGGGGGCTTCGAGCACCACGTCTTCCACCTGTGCCACCAGGCGGTAGCCTTTTTTGGGCACGGTGACAATGTAGCGGGGCTGTTTGGCGTCGTCCCCCAGGGCACGGCGCAGCTTGACGATAAACTGGTTGAGGGCGTTGTCGGAAACAATAACGTCTGACCAGGCTTCGTCCAGCAGCTGGTCACGGCTAACCACTTCCCCGGCGTGGCGGGCCAGCAGGGTCAGTATGGCCATGGCACGGGGTTCCAGGGTGATTTCCTGGCCGTCCTTACTGATGAGATGCAGGCCCGGACGGACCAACCACTCCCCAATCCGGAACGCTGTCTTCACCTCTGCAACCAGAGGAGGGGCACCGTTCGTCAATCTAAGTCCTTGATTTTTATTTTAAAATAAAAAGATCACAAAAATCTCACCTGTTTATCATGCCCTTCCTTGGTCAACAGGGCAACCTGAGATGGCGTTGGCATGAGGCGCCCCAAAGTTCCCGTGCAATTTGGCCGGCCGATTCGTCGGCAAGCCAGGCAAGGGAGAGGGAGACACGGGAACCCAAGGCACCCCAACCAATGTCGCATCGCTATATAACCCTGGACATCCAGCGGTTTTTTGGACGCACCTCGCGGCTTCCTTCGGGAAGCCGTTTTTTTTATCTGAAAAAGGCGCCTTGTGGCGCCTTTTTGCATTTACTTGATAAGGCCGATTTCCCGCAGCCTCTCCATCAGGTAGTCGTCAGAGCTGATGGCGGGGTCTTTCTTGGGCCTGTCTTCGCTGACGCAGCTGTCCAGGGCGTCGATGATGACGTCCGGGTTGAAGTGCAGGAAGAAGGGAATGGAATAGCGGGAGTTGGCGCTAAAGGGCATGGGCGGGTTCACTACCCTGTGGGTGGTGGAGGGCAGCAGGTAGTTGGTCATACGCTGCAGCATGTCGCCGATGTTGCAGATGATGGCCCCTTCGATGATGGACACTTCAATCCAGCTGCCGTCTTTGGCCAGCACTTCCAGGCCCGGCTCGCGAGAGCCTACCAGCAGGGTCAGCACGTTGATGTCTTCGTGGGCGGCGGCGCGCACCGAAGGGGTGCCTTCGTCGATGATGGGCGGATAGTGCAGGGGGCGCAGAATGGAGTTACCCAGGTTGACCTTGTCTCTGAAGAAGTCGCGGGGCTGTTTGAGGTAAACGGCCAGGGCGTCCAGCACCTTGTTGCCCAGGGCATCCAGGGCCTGGTAGAGGTCGAGCATGCGGGTTTTGAAAGCCGGCACTTCTTCGGGCCAGACGTTGGGAGTCAGCTGGGGGTAGGGGGCTTGGCCTTCCAGCTCACGGCCCACGTGCCAGAACTCTTTGAGGTCGACGTGCTTGGCGTCCTTGGCGATCTCGGTGCCAAAGGGAGTGTAGCCACGGGCGCCGCCCTTGCCTTTAAGGTGATATTTTTTCTTGGTTTCTTCCGGCAGGGCGAACAGCTCCCGGCTGATATCCAGGGCGCCGTGGATGATATCGTCGCTGATCCCGTGCTGGGTTAGGGCAACGAAGCCGAAAGACTCGTAACCCTTGCCGATATCCTGCACCAGGGCATCGAAATCGTTGTCATAACGACTCATGTCGATATGAGGAATGGAAGCCATTGTCTGTTCCTTATTATCAAATCGATTGCGTGAAGCCAAAAAAGCCCCGGGATCCTAGTCAGGGATGCGGGGGCTGGCAAGCGGTGTGGGCAGAAAAAAACCGCCTGACGACGGTTTCTTTGGCTTACAGGGCGGCGTTGAAGATGCCGCTGAATTCCTGGGCGTCTAGCGAGGCCCCACCGACCAGGGCGCCGTCTACGTCGTCCATCATGAACAGGGCCTGGGCATTGCTGGCCTTGACCGAGCCACCGTAGAGGATGCGCAGGGCCTGGGCACTGGCCGGATCCTGGGCTGCCACCTGGGCGCGGATAAACTCGTGCACCTTTTGGGCATCGACTGGGCTGGCGGCCTGGCCGGAGCCAATAGCCCAAACCGGCTCGTAGGCGACCACCGCATTGTCAAAGGCCTTGCGGCCACAGCGCTTGACCACGGCTTGCAGTTGGTGGCCGATGACATCTTTGGTTTCGCCGTTGTTGCGCTCGGCCTGGGTTTCGCCAACACAGAGCACCGGGATAAGGCCGGCGGCCTTGACCGCTTCAAACTTGCGGGCCACTAGGTCGTCGTTCTCATGGTGCATGGCGCGGCGCTCGGAATGGCCAACCAGCACATAACGTACCCCAAACTCACCGAGCATGTCGGCGGCAACTTCACCGGTGAAGGCACCCTGGCGGTTGACGTCGATGTTCTGGGCGCCCAGGGCTATTTGACTGTAGCGCAGCAGGCGTTCGGCCTGGCCCACAAACACCAAGGGCGGGCAGACGGCTATCTCTACCCCTTCGACTTCATTGGCCTTGACCATCAGCTCGACGAGCAGTTTTTCCACAGAAGCCTTGCTGCCGTGCAGCTTCCAGTTTCCCATCACCAGTGGACGTCGCATCCTGAGTGATCTCCTTAGCTTGTAGGGTCTTGGTCTTTATTATGGCGCGAGAGGATACCACAGCTTAAAGCAGGGCTTGGCGCCATTGGCCGTTTTTGAGGCTTGCCGCAAAACTGTCGGCCAAACGATTGCCTGCATCGATCACCTCCTGCCAATAACGGATACGGCTGTCATCATCCAACTGCTCGAAATCCTTGCGGTCGCTGATCTTGCCATAGGGCAGTTCGGCCACCAGGGCCGGCGACGGCGCCACCATCACCACGTTGTCGTAATGGGCGGCTTTGGGCTTGCGCCACTTGAGGCCCTTGTCGAACCAGCCTGGAATGGCCTGGGGATAGAAATGGGGGTAGAGCACCAGGCCTTGGGTGTGAAAGGGCAGGTCGAAGTGGTAGTCGATGATGCCACCGTCCCGGTGCACCTTATGACGGCTGCCATCCAAGGCGACCCCTTCCAGCACCAGGGGGATGGCGCCGGTGGCTTCCAGGGCCTTGGGCAAATTGCGTTGGGTCAGGGGCAGGTATTCGGTGGGCAGATCGCCGGTGCCAAACCAATGGGGCTGGCTGCCGGTGTGGAAGATACTGCGGCTAAAAAAAGCCCCCAGGCTACGCCTGTGCAGCACATTGCCAAGGGCTGCCAGGCCCAGGCCCAGCATCTGCGGACCTTTGCGCTCGCTTTGCAGCAAGCCTTTGCAACCGGCAGTCACCAGGTGCAATTGTTTGAGGGGGTTGGCGACGATCTCCTCGGCGCCACGGCTGCCCAGCAAGGTGGTCACCATGGCCCGGCTCGAATCGGAGATATGGCGGGGTGTGGCACCTTGTGCGTAGGACAGGTGATGGTAAAAGTCGCGAAAGCGCACTATGGCTGCCACCGGATCGGCGCTGGCATGGGCTGCCATGCGCCAGCCTCCCACCGAACTGCCCAGCAGGTCCAGGGATCTGCCCGCCAAAAACTCCCCACCTAGAAACTGGTCAAGGCCGGACAGCACAAACCATTTGGGGCCCCCGGAGGCCCCCAGCATGGCGCTGAAAAGTTCAGGGGCAAAGTCCTGCTCCAGCAGGCGCTGACGGGCGCTGGCGCCAGCTTTGATGACAAAAGGAAGGCTCATGGAATGTACAGGCCGGTAATGACAAAGGCCCAAGAATGCCAAAGGCCGACGACAGGGACAACGGCTTGACGGGGTGATAAAGTTCATATAGATATCTAATTGATATCAATTTGGAGGATTCTAGGATGAAAGAACAACGTCGCAAGGTTGCGTCCGGTTACCTGATGCTGGTGGTACTGCCCCTTTTGATACTGCTGTCCTTTTTGGCAGCGGCGGCTATGCCAGGCCTGGCCTGGAAGCTGTTGTCGGCCCTGGTGGGCCTTTGTGCCATCGTCAGCCTGTTCGGCTTTTTCATGGTGGCTCCCAACGAGGCCAAGGTATTGCAGCTGTTTGGCAGCTATGCCGGCACTGCCATAACCCCTGGGCTGCGCTGGGCCAATCCCTTCTACAGCAAGCAGCGGGTGTCCCAGCGGATCCGCAACTTCGAGAGCGACAAGCTCAAGGTCAATGACGCCGCCGGCAACCCCATTGAGATCGCCGCCGTTGTGGTATGGCGGGTGGTGGATACCTACGAAGCGGTGTTCGAAGTGGACGACTTTGAGGACTTTGTGTCCATCCAATCGGAAGCGGCGGTGCGCAACCTGGCCAGCTCCTACCCCTATGACCAGCACGAAGAAGGGGAGGTGGCCCTTCGCAGCCACACCCAGGACATTGCCGAGCAGCTCAGAACCGAGATCCAAGACCGGCTGGACAAGGCCGGAGTGGAGGTTATAGAAGCCCGCATCTCCCACCTGGCCTATGCCCCGGAAATCGCCTCGGCCATGCTCAAGCGCCAACAGGCCGCTGCCGTGGTGGCCGCCAGGGCCAAAGTGGTAGAAGGAGCCGTGTCCATGGTGCAGATGGCGCTGGAGCAGCTGAAAAGCCAGGGGATAGTAGAGCTGGACGACGAGCGCCGTGCCCAGATGGTGTCAAACCTGTTGGTGGTGCTGTGCGGTGAGAGCCACACCCAGCCGGTGGTCAACGCCGGTAGCCTGTACTGAGTCATGGCCAAGAAAGCCTATCCCTTACGGATTGACGACAAGGTGTTGGCGGCCCTGCAAGGCTGGGCGGACGACGAGCTGCGCTCCATGAACGCCCAGATTGAATACCTGTTGCGCCAGGCCTTGTACCAGCAGGGGCGACTAAAGCCGCCCCTGCCAAAGGTGGTGCAGGAAGGGGACGATTAAAGGGGCAGCACTTGCGGTGCTGGCAGGCCCAGGGCCTTGGCCAACTGGGCCGTGCTTTCTTTGAGATCCACCTTGCCTTGGCGCTGGGCCAGCACCAGCCGGCTGGCCTGCCAGGGAATACCGGCCATGGCCGCCTGGATAAGGGCCCCTTGCAAAGGCGGCAGGGAAGGATTGTAGGCGGCATTTTCAAGATAGGTGCCGGTCACTACCTGACTGCCCATCTGCAATGCCACTCCGGCCAGGGTGCCGGTGTAAGGGGCATGGCTTTGGCTGGCGGCTTTGGCGGCGGCTTGGTGCAGGGGATCGGTACTGGTGGTGGCCAGGCTGTGCTGGCGTGGCGCCAGCAGCCGCTCTTCCTTGTCCAGGTCCCAGGGCCCGAAGGCGTCCGGCAGGTAATCGGCCAGGGTCAGGGCCGGGCGGCCGGGCAGCAATACCCGCAGGCTCAGATCCTGGGATATCTCGCTCATAAATTGCCGGCAATAACCGCAGGGGCTGTAGTTGACTGCCAGGGTCACCAACTGCTGCTCACCTTGCTGACGGGCATGATTGATGGCGCATTGTTCGGCGTGAATGGTCATGCCCAGGGTGGCCCCGGCAAATTCCTGGTTGGCCCCGAAATACCAGATACCGCTTTGGCCCTCGACTATGGCCCCCACGTAGAAGTCGGAGATGCTGGCATGGGCAAAGCAGCGGGCCAGGGGCAGCAGGGCCAGCATCAGCTGATCTTTGTCCAGGCCGCTGAGGGCGCACCAATGCTGGACCTGTTCTGGAGCCAGGCGGGCAGCGAAGGGGCGGGTGGCCAGCCAGTCGGTTGCCGGCTGTTGCAGGGCCGACGGCAAAAGCGGCAATGAAGCCGCTAGCAGTGTGTTGTTCATCCAATTAAGCCTTGGTCAGTTCGTTGCCGCTGCGTTTGTTCTGCCCAAAGGCGTCGAGGTTGTCGACAGTGGTAGACGCGATGGCACTTAAGGCTTCCTGTGTGAAATAGCCCTGGTGTCCCGTGATCACCACATTGGGGAAGGTCAGCAGCCGCTGGAACACATCATCCGGGATGATGCGGTTGGAGAGATCCTCAAAAAACAGGTCTCCCTCTTGTTCATACACATCCAGTCCCAGGTACCCCAATTGCCCCGTCTTCAGAGCATTGATGGCCGCCTGGGTATCCAGTAGAGCACCCCTGCTGGTGTTAATCAACATCAAACCCGGCTTCATCAGCCCCAGGCGCCGGGCGTTGATCAGGTGGTAGCTGTCCGGGGTCAAGGGGCAATGGAGGCTGATGACATCGGCCTGGGCGAGGGCTTCATCCAGGGGCATGAACTGACCCCCAAGGGCGGTGAAGGCCGGGTTGGGTTTGGGATCAGAGGCCAGCAGCTTGCAGCCGAAGCCGGCCAGGATACGGGCAGTGGCCAGGCCAATGGCCCCAACCCCGACAAGGGCCACGGTCTTGCCGTGCAGGTTAAAGCCCAACAGGCCGTCCAGGCTGAAATTGTCTTCCCTAACCCTGTTGTAGGCCTTGTGCAGGTGGCGGTTGAGCATCAGCATCAGGCCCACGGCATGTTCGGCTACGGCCTCGGGGCTGTAAGCCGGCACCCTGGCCACCCGGATGCCGAGGGTGTCGGCGGCGGCCAGATCCAGATTGTTAAAGCCGGCGCAGCGCAGCGCTACCATGGTCACCCCCAGGGCCTTAAGGGCGGTCAATACCGGGGCGCTGAGGTCGTCGTTGACGAAGGCCACCACCGCTTTGGCGCCCTTGGCCAGCTGGGCCGTGCCCTGGTCCAGCCTGGGTTCAAGGAAATCCCAGTGGTATTGGGGCCCAGCTTTGGCCAGGGCGGCCTGGTCATAGGCTTTGGCAGAAAATACAGCAACCTTCATGGCATCCACTCCGTCAGTAAGGGCAGTAACCAGGGAGCCACCAGGGCCGTTATCAGCCCGCACAGGCTAAGGGCCAGGCCGGAAAAAGCGGCCGCTTCAGGTCCTTCGTCCACCATTCGGGCCGTGCCTATGGCATGGGCGGCGCAGCCCATGGCAAGGCCCCTGGCTTGGGGGCTGTTGACCTTGGCCTTATCCAGCAACCAGGGCCCCAGCACGGCGCCAGCGATACCGGCGATGATCACCAAGACGGCGGTCAGGGAGGCGATACCCCCCACTTGCTGGCTAATGCCCATGGCAATGGGGGTGGTCACCGCCTTGGGGGCCATGGACAGGGCCACTGCCTTGTCGGCGCCAAGGGCCCAGGCCAGTGCCAGGGTCAAGGTCAGGGCCAGCAGCACTCCCAGAACACAGGTTGTCAGAAGGGCCCGCCATTGGGCCCGAATAAGATCGAGCTGCTGATACATAGGGTAGGCCAAGGCCACCACCGCCGGTTCCAGCAAAGCATTGAGGACCTGGCCACCGACCATGTAACGCTCATAGGGAATGTCCAGCCACAGCAGCAGCGGCACCAACAGGGCAACGGCCAGCAGCACCGGGTTGACCAAGGGACTTTGGACTCTGGCCTGGAGCAGGCGAAAGGCCCAGTAGAGCCCCAGGGTCAACATCAGCAGCAGGGCCGGTTCAATCATGGGCCTGCCTCTTTTGGTGAAACCAGCCCACCAGCAGGATAAGGGCCCAGGTCGACAACAAGGTGGCCCCCACCAGCACCAGAACATGGCTGCCCAGCAGCCCCAGGTGGTCCATCAACCCCACCCCGGCCGGGATAAACAGCAAGGTCATATGGCGGATAAGGGGGATGGTCACCGGGCTGACCCAAGCGGGGGGCAAGCGCCCCGAAGAAAGCAGCACAAACAGCAGCAACATGCCAAGGATGCTGCCGGGAATGGGGATATGGGTCAGGGCCACCAGGCCCTTGCCGACATAAAGGCAAGCCAACAGGACCAGGGCGGCGCGGATAAAATGCATCAGCGTGTTGATATAGGGCGACTTTTACAGGCATGTTATCACCCATTCCGCTGCCTTGATGCAAGGCGCTGCCAAGGTAAAAGACCCTGCCATGACCCCCTCCTACCTGTTGGCCTTGGACAACGGCACCCAGTCGGTGCGGGCCCTGCTCTTTGACGCCAAGGGCCAGCTGCACTTCAAGACCCAACATATTCTGAACCCGCCTTTCGAGCAGGGGCCGGACGGCCGCGCCGAACTGGACCCGGAGCGCTTCTGGCAGGCCCTGTGCCAGGCCAGCCGCCAGCTGATGGCAAAAAGCGGCGTAGCCCCAAGCGACATCGCCGCCGTGGCCCTCACTACCCAGCGCAGCACCGTGCTGCACCTGGATGCACAAGGTGTACCCCTGCGCCCGGCCATGGTTTGGCCCGACCGGCGCCGGGCCCAGCATATACCGGCGCTACCCTGGTATTGGCGGCTGGCCCTTGGGGCCATAGGGCAGCTGAAAACGGTGCGCCATTTCCAGCGGGAAGCTGAGCTCAACTGGGTGGCGGCCAACCAGCCCAAGGTTCATGGCCAGGCTGCCAAGGTGGGGTTGCTGTCAGCCTGGCTGACCTTGCGACTCACCGGCCAATACCGCGATTCGGTGGCCGGGCAGGTGGGCTTTTTACCCTTTTCCTACCGGCGCCAGCGCTGGGCTTCGTTCTGGGACTGGAAATGGCGGGCCTTGGCGGTGCGCCCAGAGCAGCTGCCCGAATTGGTGCCCCCTAGCGGCTTGCTGGGTTGTTTGTCGGAGGACGCGGCGGCGCAAACCGGCCTGCCGGCAGGGTTGCCCCTTTACGCGGCGGGGGGTGACAAGCAGGCGGAAGTGGCGGGCTGCGGCGTGGTGGACCCCTCGGCCCTTGCCATCAGCCTTGGCACCACCGCCACCATTGCCGGCCTCAGTGACCGTTACCGCGAAGCGGTATCCTTCCTGCCCCCTTATCCGTCGTTGACGCCGGGGCAATATTGCCTGGAGATCCAGCTCAACCGGGGTTTTTGGCTATTGCGCTGGCTGCTGGCCGAGTTTGGCCAGGCCGAAACCGATGCCGCCCAAAGCCAGGACCGTTCCCCAGAAGAGCTGGTGGAAGAGCTGATCCGCGCCGTCCCCCCAGGGGCCGACGGCCTGGTGTTCGATCCCCACCTGGCACCGGGGGTTATCTATCCCGGTCCCGAGGCCAGGGGTGCCCTGGTGGGGCTCACCGACAGCCACAGCCGTGCCCACCTCTACCGGGCCCTTATCGAGGGCATCGCCTACGCGCTTAAAAGCGGCCTGGAGCGGATCGAGCAGGCCAAGGGCCAGCGCCATCAGCTGATCCGGGTGGCCGGGGGCGGCAGCCAGTCCGATACCGTGATGCAAATTCTGGCCGACGTGCTGGGCCGCCCGGTCAGCCGCCCTCACACCTTCGAGGCCTCCGGCCTGGGGGCGGCCATGGCGGCGGCGGTGGGGCTGGGCTGGTATCCAAACCTTGGGGAGGCCGCTCAGGCCATGTGCCATCAGGGGGAGGTGTTTTGGCCTCAGCCGGCGCACCAGTCGGCGTATCAGCGGCTGTACCGGGAGATTTACCGGCCGCTTTATGGCAAGCTCAGGCCTTTGTACCGGCGGCTGTTAAATTGGAAGGAAGACGCATGAAAGTGGCATTTCTGGGGCTGGGCGTTATGGGCTATCCCATGGCCGGGCATCTGCAAGCGGCGGGCTTTGAGGTCTGCGTTTATAACCGCACCACCAGCAAGGCCGAGCAATGGGTCGCCCAGCACGGCGGCACCCTGGGAGCAACCCCGGCCGAGGCGGCCAAGGGCGCCATACTGGTGATGATGTGCGTGGGCAATGACGACGACGTGCGGGCCGTGGCCTATGAAGCCATCACCACCATGGCCCCGGGCGCCATTCTGGTGGACCACACCACCGCCAGCGCCGAAGTGGCCCGTGAGCTGCACCAGGCCCTTAAGGCCAAACAACTGGGCTTTCTGGACGCCCCCGTCTCCGGTGGCCAGGCTGGCGCCGAGAACGGCCAGCTGACCATCATGGTGGGCGGCGACGCCGGCATCTATGCCAAGGCCGAAGGGGTTTTGAAAACCTACGCCAAGCAAATCAAGCGGTTGGGCGAAGCCGGTTCTGGCCAGCTGTGCAAGATGGTCAACCAAATCTGTATCGCCGGTGTGGTGCAGGGCCTGGCCGAAGCGGTCAACTTTGCCCAGCAGGCGGGGCTGAACGTGGTCGACGTGGTGGAGGTTATCTCCAAAGGGGCCGCCCAGAGCTGGCAGATGGAAAACCGCGCCTTGACCATGGACAAGGGCCAATACGACTTTGGCTTTGCGGTGGACTGGATGCGTAAAGATCTGGCCATCGCCCTTGCTGAGGCCCGCAAGAACGGCAGCCCCTTGCCCCTGACCGCCCTGGTAGATCAGTTCTACGCCGACGTGCAGCGCCTAGGCGGCAGCCGCTGGGACACCTCCAGCCTGCTGGCCAGGCTGCAAAACCAGAAATGAAAAAACGCGGCCTTGGCCGCGTTTTTTTATCAGGGCAGCACCTTTTTAAAGGGCTTGACCAAGACCTTGGCGTAAACGCCGGCGGCCACATAGGGATCGGCGTCGGCCCAGGCCTGTGCCGCTTCCAGGCTGTCGAACTCGGCCACAATCAAAGAACCGCTAAAGCCCGCATCACCGGGGTTGTCGCTGTCGATAGCGGGGTTAGGGCCGGCCAGCACCAGCCGGCCCTGGGCCTGCAAGGCGTCCAGCCGGGCCAAGTGGTCGGGACGGGCCTGCTGGCGTTTGCTCATGGACTGGGCAACGTCTTCGCCGACAATCATGTAAAGCATCGAGGGATCCTCTGCTGGGCGCCGGAAAGAAAAAGCCCCGGGCCATGGCCAGGGGCAAAAGTATCAGGATGTCTCTGAGAAGGACAGACACTGTATCGCAATGTCGTGGCCGGCATTGTGCCCGCAGGGCGTGACACTTTGATGACTGGCGCCCCGGGCGTTTGCGGCTAAGCTGGATGGGACAACGGAGGTGACAGATGGCAAAAATTCAGGCCCTTGGGGGCGTCTTCTTTAAAACTGCCGATCCCGATTCCCTGGCGGCCTGGTACCAGCAGCACCTGGGGCTGGGGGTGGCCGAAGACTACTGCGGCGCCAATTTCTCACCGTCCCAGTACCCCCAAGGGGGCTTTACCCTCTGGAGCCTCTTTCCCAAGGACAGCACTTACTTTGCCGAAGACTTTATCGTCAACTTCATCGTCGATGATGTGGCCGGTGCCCTGGTCCAGGTGAAGCTGGGGGACGCCACCGACATCAAGGGCCCGGTGCTGGACCCTTGCGGCAGCTTCGGCTGGTTTACCGATCCGGCCGGCCACCGGGTCGAGCTTTGGCAACCGCCAACGGATAATTGACTGGTCAGTGTTGAGTTTTTGACGCTGCGGCCGATAACATCTTCGAGCCTACCTGCCGAGATGTTGTATGAACCTGTCCCTGGCCAATAAGATCCGTTTCCCCCTCTTTGTGTTGACCCTGCTGGTACTGGTGTTGGCTGCCTTGGCCCATTTCGGCAGCCGCGCCTTGCAGGAACATAACAACAGCACCGCCACCCGGCTGTTGCCCGCCATCAACGCCGTGCTCCAGGCCGACCGGGATTTCTACCAGGCCCTGGTTGCCCAGCGTGACGCCCTGTTGGCCAAGCAGCAGGGCCAAGACCCCAGCTCTTTTGCCAAGGTACGTGATGAAAACGTGCAGCAAGCCAGGGACAGGGCTCAGAAAGCGGCGGATCTGACGCCGCTGCCGAGGGTGGACGACTGGATAAAGCGCTTTGACCGCGATATCGACCAGTGGCAACGGGCGTCCCAGCAGCGCTTGGCTGGCTCTGTCAGCCTCGACCTGATGGGCACAGACGATGCCTTCGAGTCCATCAGGGGCTATTTGGACCAGAGCACCGAAGCCATCGAAAACCATATCCAGGCCATGACCCAGCAGGCTCACAACGATGCCGATGTGCGCCTGGTGGAATTGTGGGTGGCCACCGGCGTTATTCTGGTGATCTTCGTGCTGATCGGTTGGCTGGTACCGGCCTCTGTGGCCAAGGCCACGGCCCGTATCGAGCAGCGCATCAAGGATATATCCCAGGGGGATGGCGACTTGACCGCCAGGGTCAAGGTCACCAGCGATGACGAACTGGGCCAACTGGCGACCCATTTCAATCACCTGATGGAGCAGCTCCAGCAGCAGATGACGGCGGTGACCGCCGTGGTCACCGAGATGGACCGCCACGCCCAGCAGGTGGAAGGGGCAGGGGATGCTACCCTCAAGGCCATCAACGAGCAGGTCGGTGCCCTGGAAATGGTGGTGACCGCCACCGAGGAGATCACCGCCTCCATCCGGGAAGTGGCTCAAAGCGCCGCTGACTCCGCCCAGGAAACCCGCGCCGCCAGTACCGAGGCCGAACACGGCAGCCAACTGGCCGGCAAGTCGGTGCGCCAGACCCGGGCATTGTCCGGCACCATGAGCCAGGCCTCGGAGGCGGTGGCTTTGCTGGAAAAAGAAGCCGGCAACATCGTTACCGTGCTGGATGTGATTGGCTCCATCGCCGAGCAGACCAACCTGCTGGCCCTGAACGCAGCCATCGAGGCGGCCAGGGCCGGGGATTCAGGCCGGGGCTTTGCGGTGGTGGCCGATGAGGTGCGTACCCTGGCCGGTCGTACCCAGGAGTCCACCCAGAACATTCAACAGATGATCACCCGCCTGCAGCAGGGGGTGAAAGGGGCGGTAGACGCCATGGATAGCGGCCTTAGGGAAGTGGACGAAACCCTGCTGGCGGTAGAAGAGGCCACCCAGGCCTTTGCCGACATTCAGGGCCGCCTGGGGACCGTCAGCGACCGGGCCCACCAGATAGCCGCCGCCACCGAGCAGCAATCCCTGGTGGTGGGGGAGATCAACGAAAACCTCAGCCGCATCGACGGCCAGGCCAAACTCAGCGCGTCCCATGCCAAGGACGGAGCCAGTGAGGGTAAGGCGGTGGAAGAGACGGCCAAACGCCTCAAGCAGGTGGTTGGCAGATTCAAGGTATAAAAAAGCCGCCCCAGGGGCGGCTTTTTGCTGGCTTAGGATTTTTCTTCTTCAGGCAGGTGCTTGTAGACCACCATGCCGGTGACCACACAGGCCACCAGGGTCAGGGCCGTGGTGCCAAACAGCTTGAAGTTGACCCAGGTGTCTTGGGAGAAGTGGTAGGCCACCACCAGGTTGAGGCCGGCCATCAGGGCGAAAAAGCCGCTCCAGCCAAAGCTCATGCGCCGCCAGACGGCTTCGGGCAGGGTCATCTGGCTGCCCAGCAGGGATTTGAGCAGGCTTTTGCCGCTCAGTTGGGCCAGCAACAGGGCCAGGGCAAAAGCGCCGTAGACCACCGTCACTTTCCACTTGATAAAGAGATCCGAGCGAAAGGCCAGGGTCAGGCCACCGAACAGCACCACGGCAGCAAACAGCCACCATTGCTGTTTGCTGATGTTTTTCTTGATGACTTTGATCACCACCAGCATCAGGGCGCTGGCGGCAATGAGCGCCCAGGTAGCGGTGTAAATGTCGGTCAGTTTATAGACCACGAAAAAGACGATAAGCGGCAGGTAATCGAGAATGGCCATTTATTCCTCCAAACAACTGCCGCCCAGTCTACGTCAACTCATGCGCTTGACCAATTCCTGCATTATGGTCAGGTACAGCTGGTCACCGAGGATCTTGTCCTCCACGCCGCTGTCCACGTTGGGGTTGTCGTTCACCTCTATTACCACCGCCTTGCCGTTCACCACCTTAAGATCGACCCCAAAGAGGCTGTCACCCATCAGGTTGGCGGCCTTGACGGCGGTGTCCACCACGTTTTTGGGGGCGGCTGCTATCGGCAGGGTCTCAAAACCGCCGGACTGGGTTTTCTTGCCCGAGTGGTTGTAGATCTGCCAGTGGCCCCGGCTCATAAAGTACTTGCTGACAAAGAGCGGTTCCTTATTGAGCACCCCCACCCGCCAGTCGAACTCGGTGTAGCAGTATTCCTGCAACAAGATCATCGCCGATTGCTTGAAGAAGGCGCCGGCATGCTTACGCACCTCCTCAATACTCTGGGCCTTGACCACCCCCCGGGAGAAAGACCCGTCGGGGATCTTCATCACCAGGGGATAACCCAGGTCGGCGGCGGCCGCTTCCAGGGCGTCGTCGTCACCCCGCTGTACCACCCGGGTCTTGGGGATAGCCACTTTGGCCTGTTCCATGCGCTCGGCCAGATAAATCTTGTTGGTGCAGCGCAGTATGGCTTCCGGAGTATCTATTACCGCCAGGCCCAGATTTTCGGCGCGCCTGGCCATCTGGAAACTGGGGCCGTGGATACTGGTGGTCTCGCGGATAAAAAGGCCGTCGTATTCGGCAAGGCGCGCCGCCTGCTTGTGGGTAATAAGGTCAACCTGCACCCCCAGGGTGCGCCCGGCGCGGATAAAGCGCTTAAGGGCCCCGGTATCGGAGGGGGGCAGCTTTTCCTCCGGGTCCACCAGCATGGCAAGGTCAAAGCGGTACTTGCGCTTGGGCTTTTTGACCCGCCAAATCTTGTGGGAGAAGGCGTCCAGGGCTTCGGCAAAGACGGTTTCCTCGGCGTCGGACAGGTCCGACAGCCCCTTGGGTTTGAGCTTGGTGATAAGACCGTCTTTGAGGCTGGCTTCCAGTATGGGGGCCGGGAAGCGGTCAAAGAGTTGCAGGCCCAGTTCGGCAAACTGGGGGTCTAACGTGCGGCCAAAGAAGATGCGAAAGGTCAGATCCGCTTCCTTGGGGGCCTTCATGGTCTTGAGCTCGGGGCCATAGAGGCCACGGCTGGCCAGATCGTTCAAGGTGGCCACCGACGGCAGCACCCGATGGCCCCGGGCTTCGGCCAGCAAAGAGCAATAGTAACCTTCACCCAGGTAGCGGTAGCTGCCGGTGAGGTTAAGCACCTGCACCTTGTCGCCGTCCTTGATGGGGGAAAGCTTGAGGTATTGGCGGGCGGTCAGCAGATCGTCGGAAGGGTAGAGGCCTCCCCACTGTTTCTTGTCCTTGAGGAGGATGTAAAGCCGGGTCATGGGTCACTCCTGTGTCGATAGGCGCTCAGCATGCGCCCAAGGGTTGTCCTTCGCAAATGAGCTTTTCTTGTTCTAAAGACAAATAACCTTCGCTGTAAGATGCCGTTAATTATGGCTATTGTGCAGCATCCTGTTATGAGGCTTTGCCATGAAACTGCGCCTGGCCACCCTAGCCGACCTTGACGACCTGCACGACCTGGAACAAAAGGCCTTTACCCACGACCGCCTGGACCGGCGCCGCTGGCGCCATCTGCTCAAAGAAGCCCACGGCCAGGTATGGGTGGCCGAAGACAAAACCAAGCTGCTGGGGGCGGCGGTATTGCTGCTGAAAAAGGGCACCGCCCTGGCCCGCCTCTATTCGTTGGCGGTTGACCCCGCAGCCCGAGGCCGGGGCCTTGCCAAGGCCTTGATGGAAAAAATCGAGGCGGCGGCCCTGGGGGAGGGCTCAGTGGCCATTCGCCTCGAGGTGCAGCAGGGCAATGTGCCGGCCATCGGCCTTTATGAAAGGTTTGGCTTTAAGGCCATAGCGCCGCTTTTTGCCTACTACGAAGACGGCGGCGACGGCCTGCGTATGGAAAAGCGCCTCAAGGGCAAGTTGCCAAGGGGCAGCCTCAAGGTGCCGTTCTACGCCCAGCAGACCTCCTTTACCTGCGGCCCGGCCTGCTTGCTGATGGCCATGTCGGCCCTGAAGAAAAAGCACAAGCCCAGCATCAGCGAAGAGCTCAACCTGTGGCGCGCTTCCACCACTATCTATATGACCTCAGGCCACGGCGGCTGCTCCGGTGAGGGCCTGGCCCTGGCGGCCCACGATCAGGGCCTAGAGGTGGGCCTGTGCGTGTCGGACCGGGAAGTCCCTTTTGTGGAAGGGGTGCGCAACAGCGAGAAGAAACGCATCATCGCCGTGGTGCACGAGGATTTTTCCAAGCGGCTGAAAAAGGCCAGCATCCAGCGCATCCACCAGCGCCTGGAGCTGGACGGCCTTAAACGGCACCTCGAATGCGGTGGCCTGGCCTTGGTATTGATCTCCACCTACCAAATGCATAACGAGAAAGCGCCGCACTGGGTGCTGGTGGTGGCCATGGACCAACGTTTTGTCTACCTGCACGACCCGGATCTGGACGACGGCCAGAGCGCCACCGACAACATTGCCATGCCGGTTCCCCTGGACAGTTTCGGCCGTATGGCCCGGTTGGGGCGGCGCCAATACTCGGCTGCGCTGCTGCTGCGTTGACGCGGGCGGAAATTTCATGGGGAAGTTCGGAAAATAACGCTGTATCTGGGTAGCGACTGTGCTACTATGCGTGTCGGTCGCAAGCTGCGGCTTTACTTCATGTAACAGTCAAGATTTGAATACTTCGCTACACATTCGTTTTACAGTAATGTTGTCCTGAAGCTTCACTAACTGTTTGTAATCATAAGTAATTGTTTTAACGCGCTCAGCGCACAGTCAACTTCAGGAGACATTCAATGTCCAAGTCTACCGGCACCGTTAAGTGGTTCAACGAAGAAAAAGGTTTCGGCTTCATCACCCCTGAAAACGGTGGTTCCGACGTATTCGTTCACTTCCGCGCCATCCAAGGCACCGGCTTCAAAGTTCTGAAAGAAGGCCAAAAGGTTTCTTTCGACGTTGAGCAAGGCCAGAAAGGCCCTCAGGCTGCCAACGTAGTAGTTATCTAAACTACACGTACACAGTTTCCAGAAAGGACGCCCTAGGGCGTCCTTTTTTATTGCCTGAGCAAAGGGTCCAGCAGCCGGTCCAGCCCTTCTACCTTCAGGGCCAGCGCCAGGGCCATCAGCTCCCCCAGCTGGCCCTGGGGAAAGCCCTTGTGCTGAAACCACAGCAGGTATTCCTCCGGCAGCTGCATCAAAGGCCGGCCCTGGTATTTGCCAAAGGGCATGCGGGTATTGGCCAGTTTCAAAACCTGTTCTTTATCTAACATGGGCGCCTCAACATGAGGGGCCTAGCCTAACAAAAAAGGGCCGCTCGGGCCCTTTTTCGGTATCAGCGGCTGGCCGCCTTCATCCCTTCCACAAAGCGGGCCAGGGCCTGGGGGCTGCGCTCGGCGGCCTTGACCGTGGCACTGCCACTGATGGCACCGTCACAACCGGCGGCCAGGGCCGCCCTGACCTGGGACGGCTCACCAATGCCAAAGCCCAGTACCACCGGGGCCGACTCAAAGCGCTTGAGGGTGTCGATGATATGGCCAAGGGGCTTGCCGGCTGCCGTTTCGGTGCCGGTGACCCCGGCGCGGGACACCAGGTAGACATAGCCTTCGCTGAGCTCGGCTACCGCTTTTAAGGTGGCCTCCGAGGCGTTGGGGGGCGCTATCATCACCGGCGCCACCCCGGCGGCTTTGGCGGCGGCCACAAAGGGGGCGGACTCCTTGATGGGCACGTCCGCCACCAGCACCGAGTCCACCCCGGCGGCCTTGGCGTCCTGGTAGAACTGGTCGATACCGGCGGCAAACACCAGGTTGGCATAGGTGAGCAGGCCCACCGGCAGCTGCGGGTATTTGTCTTTTAGGCGGCGAATAAGGGCCAGGGCCTTGGTGGGGGTGGTGCCAGCTCCAAGGGCGCGCAGGGTAGCGGCCTGGATGGTGGGGCCGTCCGCCACCGGATCGGAAAAGGGCATGCCCAGTTCCAAGGCGTCGGCGCCGTTTTCCACCATCAGGCACAGGTGTTCGAAGCTGGTCTCCAGATCCGGGTCGCCCAGGGTCAAAAAGGGAATGAAGGCCCCTTCGTTGTTGGCTTTGAGGCGGGCAAACAGGGCGTTATAGAGGCTCATTGCAGGCCCTCCAGCGTCATGATGGTGTTGAGATCCTTGTCGCCACGGCCGGACAGGTTGACCAGCAGCACTTCTTCTTTGGTGGCCTCGGCGGCCCGTTTAAGGGCATAGGCCAGGGCGTGGGACGACTCGATGGCCGGGATGATGCCCTCGGCGCGGCACAGGGTCTTGAAGGCCTCGATGGCTTCATCGTCGGTCACCGCCACGTACTGGGCGCGGCCGGTCTGGGCGAGATAAGCGTGCTGGGGGCCCACCGCCGGGTAGTCGAGGCCGGCGGAGATGGAGTGGGACTCTTCCACCTGGCCGTCGCTGTCCTGCATCAGGTAGCTCTTCATGCCGTGCAGTATGCCGGTGCGGGCCAGGTGAATGGGGGCGCCGTGCTTGCCGGTATCCAGGCCTTCGCCGCCGGGTTCAACCCCCACCAGCTCCACATCCTTTTCCTCGATAAAGTCGGCAAAAAGGCCGATGGCATTGGAGCCGCCGCCGACACAGGCGATGGCGGCGTCAGGCAGGCGGCCTATGGCCTCGAGCATCTGGGCCTTGGCTTCCTTGCCGATAATGCGCTGGAACTCGCGCACCAGGTGCGGGAAGGGGTGGGGGCCAGCGGCGGTGCCCAGCAGGTAGTGGGCGCTGTCGTAGTTGGCGGCCCAATCGCGCAGGGCTTCGTTGACGGCGTCCTTCAAGGTGCCTGACCCCGAATGCACCGGGATCACCTCGGCGCCCATCAGCTTCATGCGATAGACATTGGGCTGCTGGCGTTCGCAGTCCTTGGCGCCCATGTAGATACGGGCCTTCAGGCCCAGCATGGCCGCCACCATGGCGGTAGCCACACCGTGCTGGCCGGCGCCGGTCTCGGCGATGATCTCCTTTTTCCCCATGCGCTGGGTCAACAGCCCCTGGGCCAACACCTGGTTGGTCTTGTGGGCGCCGCCGTGCACCAGATCTTCACGTTTGAGGAAGATCCGCACCAGGGGGTTGGGGCTCAGGTGAGTGGCCTCGAACAGCGGGGTGGGGCGGCCGGCATAGTGCTTCAGTAGCTTGCCCAGCTCCTGGTGAAACTCCGGGTCATCCAGGGCGCTTTCAAAGGCCTCGGTGAGCTGGTCCAGGGCCGGGACCAGGATCTCGGGGACATAGGTACCGCCGAATTCACCGAAATAGGGGGAGAAACGACTCATGCTTGCCTCACTAATTGGAAAATCTGTTGGATAAGGGCCGGATCTTTAACGCCGGGGGCCCGCTCGAGCTTGGAGTTGAGATCCAGGCCGGTCACCCCGGGCACCTTAAGGGCGCTTTGCACGTTGTCCGGGCCCAGGCCGCCGGCCAGCATCAGCGGCAGGGCGGCGGGGTTTTGAATTTGGGTCCAATCGAAGGTCTGGCCGGTGCCGCCAAACTGGCCGTCGTGCTGTGAGTCCAGCACCAGGCGGTCCACCGCCAGGGTGCAGGGGCGCTCGGCGGTGCAGGCCTTCCAAATTTGTACCTGGGTCTTTTGGCGAAGGGCGGCCACATAGCCGGCATCTTCATGGCCGTGCAGCTGCACCGCATAAAGGCCGAGGCTGTCGGCCAGGGCCGCAACCTGGTCCACCGGGGCGTCTACAAAGACCCCCACAAAGGCCAGGGGCGCTGCTTGGGTTATCACCTTGGCTTCCTCGCTGCTGACGCAGCGGGGGCTCTTGGGGGCGAAGATAAGGCCACCGTAGGTGGCGCCCGCGTCATAGGCGGCCTTGGCATCGGCCGGGGCGGTCAGGCCGCAGACCTTGTGTTCGCCGAGGATAAGCTGGCGGCAAGCCAGGTCCAGGTTGTCCTTGCGCATCAGCTCCGAGCCCACCAAAAAGCCCTTGGCTACCCCTTTGAGGCGCTGCACGTCGCCGTGGGTTTTTATGCCGGACTCGCTGATCACCACCCTGTCCTGGGGAATGGCCTTGGCCAGCTGCTCGGTGCGGCCAAGATCCACCGACAGATCGTGCAGGTCACGGTTGTTGATGCCGATGATACGGGCCCCCAGCTTGACGGCGCGGTCCCGCTCTGCAGGGCTTGCCACCTCAGTGAGGATATCGAGGTTGTACTTGCGGGCTTCTTCGGCCAGCAGCAGGTAGCTGGCGTCGTCCAGCACCGACAGCATCAGCAGTATGGCGTCGGCTCCCAGGTAGCGGGCCAGGCGTACTTGGAAGGGGTCGATGAAGAAGTCCTTCATCAGCACCGGCACCTTGACGCTGTTGGCCACCGCCGACAGGTAGTCCGGGTGGCCCTGGAAGAAGGGCTCGTCGGTGAGTACCGAGATACCGCTGGCATAGGGGGCGTAAATGGCGGCCAGGGCTTTGGGGTCAAAGTCGGGGCGGATAAGGCCTTTGGAGGGGCTGGCCTTCTTGCACTCGAGGATAAAGCCGCTGCCATAGCGCAGGCTGTGTTCCAAGGAGCGGGTCGACAGCCCCAGAGGCTGGCTGGCGGCCCTGGGATAACGGGCTTTTAAGGCCGGCAGGTCGGCCTTTTTGCGCTCAACGATTTTCTCAAGCACTGTCGCCACGCAGGATCTCCTTTAGTAGGTTGAGGGTGGCCTGGGCCTGGCCACTGCGGATGATGTCGCCGGCTTTGGCCACCCCTTCTTTGAGGGTATGGGTCAGATCGGCCAGGTACAACAGGGCGCCGGCGTTGGCAGCCACCGCATCAAAGTACGGGCCCGGCTCGCCCCTTGCCAGCAGTTTTTCAAGGGCCCTGGCGTTAAAGGCGGCGTCGCCCCCGGCCAGCTGGTCGAGGGTGGCGGGGGTCAGGTCCAAGTCTTCCGGGGTCAGCTGGTAGTGGATCAGGGCGCCGTCGCGGATCTCCACCACCTGGGTGGGGCCGTGCAGGGCCAGCTCGTCCAGGCCGCTGCCATGGACCACTAGGCCCCTTTCCACCCCCAGGGCCAACAGGGCCTGGGCCACCATTTCCAGCAGCGCCGGATCATAGACCCCCATCAGCTGGAAGTTGGGCCGGGCCGGGTTGACCAGGGGCCCCACCAGGTTAAAGAGGGTACGGGTTTTCAGGGCCTTTCGCACTGGCATGGCATGGGCAATGCCCGGGTGATATTGGGGGGCAGCCAGGAAGCAGAGGTTGGCCTGCTCCAGGGCGCGCAGGGCCAGCGGCGGCGGTACTTGCACCGGTATGCCAAGGGCCCCCAGCACGTCGGTGCTGCCCGACTGGGAAGACACGGCGCGGTTGCCGTGCTTGGCCACCTTGACCCCGGCTGCGGCGGCCACAAAGGCGGCGGTGGTGGAAATATTGAGGGTATTGGCGCCGTCACCGCCGGTGCCGCAGCAATCGACGATGTCCCCGTGGGGCCTGGGGAAGGGGTTGGCGGCGGCCAACAGGGCCTGGGCTAGGCCTTGCAGCTCTTCGCTGGTCTCACCCCTTATCTTCATGGCGGTCAGGGCGGCAGCCAGCTCCACCGGTTCCAGGCGGCCGGCGGCCATTTCGGCAAAAAAGGCCTGGGCCTGGTCGGCGCTCAGGGTCTGGCCTTTGAACAGTAATGGCAGGCTCATCGGGCACCTCGCAGCAGGGCAAGGGCGTTGGTCAGCAGCCGGTGGCCGTCGCGGGTCAACAGGGACTCGGGATGAAATTGCAGGCCAATGGCCGGGGCGCTCTGGTGGCTGACGGCCATCACCTGCTGTTCGCTTTCGGCTAGCACCTGCAGGCAGGCCGGCACCTGATCTGCCACCAGGCTGTGGTAGCGGCCCACCATGGGGGCGTCGCCCATGCCGGCAAAGAGGGCGTGCTGGGCTATGGCCAGGCGAAAGGCCTTGCCGTGGCGGGGCAGTGGCGAGCGCTTGAGGCTACCGCCACAGACCTCCACCAGGGCCTGGTGGCCAAGGCAGATGCCAAGCACAGGGTAGCGGCCCAGGGCCTGTTTGAGCACCGCCAGCAGGTTGCCGGCCTGGCCCGGGTTGCCGGGGCCGGGGGATAGGAGCAGCACGGCGCCGGGGTTGGCGGCCAGCTTGCCAAGGACGGTGTCGGCAGAGACGGTATTGCGGTAGACCACCACTTCTTCGCCCAGGCGCCGACAATCGTCCACCAGGTTGTAGGTAAAGGAATCGAGGTTATCGAGCAGCACTATCATTGGTCGGCCTCCTTGGCGCCCAGGGCTCGCAGCACGGAAGCGGCCTTGTGGCGGGTTTCGTCCGCTTCAAACTGGGGGGTGGAGTCAAACACCACGCCGGCGCCGGCCTGGACACAGGCTTGGCCGTCTTGCACCACGGCCGAGCGGATCACGATGGCGGTATCCAGATCGCCCCTGGCGGTGAGGTAGCCGATGGCGCCGCCATAGGCGCCACGGCGGCGGCCTTCGGTCTGGCGGATAAGCTGGGTGGCCATGATTTTCGGCGCCCCGGTAAGGGTGCCCATGTTCAGGGCCGACTGGTAGGCGTGCAGGGCGTCCAAGTCGGCGCGCAAGGTGCCCTTGACCCTGGACACCAGGTGCATCACCCGCTCGTAACGGTCCACTTTCAACAGATCGGTAACGGTGCGGCTGGCGGGCTCGGCCACCCGGGCGACGTCGTTACGGGCCAGGTCCACCAGCATCAGGTGTTCGGCCTGTTCCTTCTCGTCCAGGCGCATTTCCAGCTCGAAGCGGCCGTCTTCGTCGGCATCCATACCCCTGGGGCGGGTGCCGGCTATGGGGTAAACCGCCAATTCGCGGCTCTGGCTGTCGACGGTCAGGGCGCTTTCCGGGCTGGCTCCAAAGAGGGTGAAGCTGCCGGCGTCCATATAGAACATGTAGGGGCTGGGGTTTTGGGCCCGCAGTGCCTGGTAGCTGATCAGGGGCGCCGGGCAAGGGGCGTAGAAGCGCCGGGACGGCACCACCTGGAAGCAGTCACCGGCCAGGATATGCTCCTTGAGCGCCGCCACCTGGGCTTTGAAGCGCTCGTCATCGGGTTCAACCTGGGCGCTGGCGGGGCCGGCCAGGGTTAAGGCGGGCAGGGCGGCTGGCGCCTTGAGGCGCTGCTGGTAGTCGGCCAGGCGCCGGGACAGCTCAAAATAGCTGGCGGACTGGGTACCGCCCAAAGCCAGCCCCAGCAGGGTGGCGCTCTGGTTGCGGTGGTTCATGTAAAGCACGGTTTCGGCCAGGTACAGGCACAGATCCGGCACCGCCTCGTCCCCTGCCACTTCGGGCAGATCCTCAAGGCTGGCCACCAAGTCAAAACCGAACAGCCCCGCCACCAGGCTGCCAAAGGGCAGATCCAAGTCTTTGGGCAGCAGTGCCAGCAGTTCCCGCACCAGGCTGAACACCGAAGGGGCCTTGAGGCGGCTGTCTTCGTCCAGCTCCGGGTCGGGTTTAGGCACGGTCAGGGTCAGGCTGTCGCCCGCTACCGCCAGGCCCAGGCGCTCGGCCAGCACCGGCAACAGGCTCTGGCCGTTGGCGGTCAGGGCCTGGGCGCTGAGGGTGCGGCCCTTGGCGCTGATCTTCAGGGCCGCGTCGGTGATGATAAGGCTCTGGGTGGCGCGCCCGGCACTGGGCTCGGCGGACTCCAGCAGCAGGCTATGGGGCTTGGCGGCCAGGGCCCGGTAGGCCACCAGCGGGTCCGGGCAGTTACCCAGGCGCAGTCTTAGCAGGGCCGGTTTCACAGGGTCCTCCCGGCGGCGGCTACGAAGGGCGCCAGTTCACGCATCAGCTGCTCGAACAGATCTTCGGTCAGGGCCTGGTGGCCGTCGGACAGGGCCTCTTTGGGATTGAGGTGGGCCTCGACTATGATACCGTCGGCGCCCACGGCGGCAGCGGCACGGGACAGGGGGATCACCAGTTCACGGATACCGGTGCCGTGGGAGGGGTCCACCACCACCGGCAGATGGGTTTTTTGCTTCAACAGCGCCACGGCGTTCAGATCCAGGGTGTTGCGGGTGGCGGTTTCGAAGGTGCGGATGCCGCGTTCGCACAGCACCACCTGGGGGTTGCCCTGGGCGACGATGTACTCGGCGGCCAGCAGGAATTCCTCGATGGTGGCCGACAGGCCCCGTTTGAGCATTACCGGCTTGCCGGACTGGCCCACCGCTTCCAAGAGCCGGTAGTTGTACATGTTACGGGCGCCGATCTGCAGCATGTCCACGTACTGGGCCATCATCGGCACGTCTTCGGGGCTGATGACTTCAGAGACCGTCGGCAGCCCCAGCTGATCGTTGGCTTCCTTGAGCAGTTTGAGCCCTTCCAGGCCCAAGCCCTGGAAGGCATAGGGGCTGGTGCGGGGTTTGAAGGCGCCGCCGCGAAGGCCAATGGCGCCTTTGGCCTTGACCATCTCGGCCACTGCCAGCAGCTGCTCGCGAGATTCCACCGAGCAGGGGCCTGCGATCACCGCAAAGCGCTCACCACCAATTTGGGTGTTGCCAAGGGGCACCTGGGTGTCGTGGGGGTGCAGCTCCCGGGACACCAGCTTGTGCTTGGAGAGGATGGGTTTGACTTCCTCGACTATGGGGTCAGCCTCGATGTTGAGGTCGGCCAGCACCCGTTCGTCGCCGATGGCGCCAAGGACGATGCGCTCGACCCCGGGCATGTACAGGGGCTTGAGGTTTTTGGCTTCGATACGCGCCAAAATGGCTTGGGCGTCGGCTTCGGTGGCATGGGGTTTGAGTACGATGATCATGAAGTTAGTCTCTTTGATTTGAAAATAAAAAAGCCCGCTTTCTCAGCGGGCTCTGGATGTTTGGTTCACAAACAACAAGGTGCAGCTAGCCCGCCTGACGCCAGGAATGCCACCACCACCAAAGTTTCATGTTGTTTGCGATGCGATTCATAAAAAAGTCTCTAAAACGAAAAAGGGCCCGCGTTGTGCGGGCCCTTGGAATGCTTTGACGGATACGACCAAGCACACAGCCCGCTTAAGGGTTGTGCCACCACCAAATGAGGTTGAAAGCTTGGTTTTGCATGGGTTTGCTCTTGGTCTTAATCCGGTTCAGTGTTTTCAAACTAAAGCGCTTTTTTCCCGCTGTCAACGTCTGCTTTCAGGTAGAATGGCGCCATGCATCCAGATCTCCATAGCCATACCCACTTTTCCGACGGCCGCCTGAGTCCCCAAGCCCTGGTGGCTAGGGCCCTTGAGCGCCGGGTGACCCACCTGGCCATTACCGACCACGACACTGTGGCGGGGCTGGCCGAAGCCCAGGCGGCAGCGGCCGGCACGGCGCTGACCGTCATCAACGGCATCGAGTTTTCGACTTGCTGGAAAAACAAAGAAATACATATAGTTGGTCTTTGGGTTGACCCGGCCAATCCGGCCCTGCGGGGGCTGATCGCCGAGCAGGCCGAGCGCCGTGAACAAAGGGCCGCCGAAATTGCCCGGCGCCTGGAAAAGGCCCATATCCCCGACGCCCTCAATGGGGCCAGGCGCTTTGCCGGTGACGGCACCCTGACCCGTGCCCACTTTGCCCAGTACATACTGAGCCAGGGCAAGGCCACCACCATGCAAGGCGTCTTTAAGAAATACATGACCCGGGGTAACCCCGGCTACGTACCGCCCCCCTGGCCGGAAATGGCGGTGGCCATCCAGGCCGTTAGCGCTGCCGGCGGGGTGGCGGTGCTGGCCCACCCGGGCCGTTACCAGCTGAGCGGCAAATGGCTGCGCCAGCTGGTGGCGGATTTTGCACAAGAGGGCGGCGGGGCCATTGAAGTGGCCCAATGCCAGCAGCCCCAGAACGAACGACGCCTGATGGCCGAGCTGGCCGCCGAGAACGGCCTGGCCGGGTCCCAGGGGTCGGATTTTCATTACCCAAGCCCCTATGCCGAGCTTGGGCGCAACCTTTATCTGCCGGCCGGTTGCCGCGCAGTTTGGGAAAGGGAGCCTACATGAGCCAGTTTTTTTACGTCCACCCGGAAAACCCCCAGGCCAGGCTGATCAGCCAGGCCGTGGCCATTATCCGCAGCGGTGGCGTCATCATCTACCCCACCGATTCGGGCTATGCCCTGGGTTGCCACCAGGGGGACAAGGGCGCCCTGGAGCGCATCATCCGCATCCGCAAATTGCAGGACGATCACAACTTCACCCTGGTCTGTAAGGACCTGTCGGAATTGTCGTTGTATGCGCGGGTGGACAACCAGGCCTTTCGCCTGATCCGCAACAATACCCCTGGGCCCTACACCTTTATCCTCAAGGGCACCAAGGAAGTCCCCAAAAGGCTGCTCAATCCCAAGCGCAAGACCATAGGCCTCAGGGTGCCGGACAACGTCATTGCCCTGGCGCTCCTCGACGCCCTGGGTGAGCCGCTGATGTCCACCTCCCTTATCCTGCCTGGCAACGATTTTACCGAGGCCGACCCGGAAGAATTCCGCTATGGCCTGGAAAACCAGGTGGATCTCATCATCAATGGTGGCGTACTGGGGGAAAAACCCACCTCCGTCATCGACATGAGCGAAGAAGCCGTTGAGGTGCTCAGGGTCGGCTCAGGCGACGTCAGCCCCTTCCAATGACCCAGGACACCGCCACCCAGCCGGTGCAGCAACCGCTGCCACTGGCCTTTGTCCACGGGCAGCCCTTTACCGAGCTGCCCGAGGACCTCTATATCCCCCCCGAGGCCCTGGAAGTCTTCCTGGAAGCCTTTGAAGGCCCCCTGGACTTGCTGCTCTACCTTATCCGCCGCGACAAGGTGGATATCGTCGACATGCCCATCGCCCGCATCACCGCCCAGTACATGGAATACGTGGAGTTGATGCAGGAGCTGAAACTGGAGCTGGCGGCCGAGTACCTGGTGATGGCGGCCATCCTTGCCGAGATAAAGTCCCGACTGCTGCTGCCCAAGCGGCGCAGCGAAGACGGCGAAGAGGAAATCGACCCCAGGGCCGAACTGATCCGCCGCTTGCAGGAATACGAGATAATCAAGCAGGCCGCACAGGACATCGACGCCCTGCCCAGGGTGGAGCGGGATATCTTCCTGGCCGATGCCGACACCGGCCCCAGTTGCGCCCCTATCAAGCTGCTGCCGGACGTGGAGCTGGACGAACTGGTGATGGCCCTGGCCGGGGTGCTGAAACGGGCCGCCATGTTTGAAAAGCACCAGATCAGCAAGGAAAAGCTGTCCACCCGCGAACGCATGGCGCGGGTGCTGGAGATCTTGGCCGAGGCCAAACACCTGCCTTTTGTGGCCCTGTTCAGCCCCGAAGAGGGCCGGGCCGGTGTGGTGGTCACCTTCGTGGCTATCCTTGAATTACAGAAGCTGGCGGCGATACGCATCATCCAGCCAGAACCCTTGACCCCCATCCGCGTGGAGATCCGTCATGGCGAAAATCAGTGACGAGCAGCTCAAGCAGGTGCTGGAGGCGGCGCTGCTGGTAGCAGGGCGGCCCATGAGCCCGCAAGAACTGCTGGACAGCGTTTTCCAAGGCTATACAATCTCGCGGCCCAAACTGGTGCAGGCCTTAAAGGCCCTGGAGCTGGACTACCGGCCCCGTGGCATTCACCTGGTGGAAGTGGCCAGCGGCTGGCGTTTCCAGGCCGATGACGCCCTGAGCCCGCTACTGTCTAGGCTGTGGGTGGAAAAGGCCCCCAAGTATTCCAGGGCCACCCTGGAAACCCTCGCCCTTATCGCCTATCGCCAACCCGTTACCCGGGGTGAGATAGAAGAAGTGCGGGGGGTGGCGGTCAGCACCCAGATCATCCGCTCTCTCGAAGAGCGCGGCTGGATCAAGGTGGTGGGCACCAAGGAAGTACCGGGCCGACCGTCCCTGTTCGGTACCACTCGCCAGTTTTTGGACGACATGAATTTAAAGAGCTTGAGCAACCTGCCTGAGCTTATGGAAATGACCAACCCAGCCGAGAGGCTCGAAGAGGCAACAAATGACTGAAAAATTGCAAAAAGTCCTGGCCCGCGCCGGCCACGGTTCCCGCCGCCAACTGGAAGCCCTGATCTCTGCCGGTCGCATCAGCGTCAACGGCAAGGTGGCCACCCTGGGCGACCGTATCGACAGCCACGCCGAGGTGCGCATCGACGGCCATATCGTCGCCATTGCCAGCCAGGAAGAGGTGGTGTGCCGGGTGCTGATGTACAACAAGCCGGAAGGGGAGTTGTGTTCACGCAAGGACCCCGAAGGCCGCCCCACCGTCTTTGACCGTCTGCCGCGCCTGAAGCAGGGTCGTTGGGTGGCGGTGGGCCGTTTGGACATCAACACCTCGGGGTTGCTGCTGTTCACCACCGACGGTGAACTGGCCAACCGCCTGATGCACCCCAGCCACCAGGTGGAGCGGGAATACCAGGTCCGCGTCTTCGGTGAAGTCAACGAGTCCATGCTCCATAAGCTGCGCAAAGGGGTGCAGTTGGAAGATGGGCCGGCCAGCTTCAACAGCATCAAGCGCAGCGGCGGCGAAGGCATGAACCAATGGTTTGCCGTGACCCTGTCTGAAGGGCGCAACCGCGAAGTGCGTCGCCTTTGGGAATCCCAGGAAGTGAAGGTGTCCCGCCTTATCCGTACCCAGTACGGCAAGATGGAGCTGGACCGCAAGCTGCCCCAGGGTGGCTGGAAGGAACTGGGCAAGGAAGAGGTGAACTACCTGCGCAATCTGGTCGGCCTGGCGCCGGAAACCCGCACCATGCTCGACGAGCGGGCGGTGGCTCAGGAAAACCCCTACGTCAAGGCGGCCCGTATCCGCCGTGCCGTCAAGCGCGACCGGGCCAGGGAAAACAGCGGTACCCAGGCTCGCCGGGCCCGCAAGCCCACCTGAAAAAAGCGCCCCTGGGGCGCTTTTTTTATGGCGCTGGTCAGGCAAGGAGGCGGCCGGAGCCGGGGTGCGCTATGGTAGTGTCTCAGCCCCGGCATCAAGGATGACACCGTGAAATTTGGCCGCCTCATTGCACTGACCCTGGTCGCCTTTGGCACTGTTCACTTGTTGAAATACCACAGTCCGCTGGTGTTGCCCTCGGCCCTGGCCGATAGCCCCCCTTCAGCCAACGCGCCCGCCGCCTTACCTGCTTCCGCCCCGGCAAAGCCCTCTGCACTCGAGGCCCCGGCCTTTCGCTGCGAAGGCAAACGCTATTGCAGCCAAATGGGCTCGCGGGCCGAGGCCGAGTTCTATCTGGCCCAGTGCCCTGGCACCCGCATGGATGGCGACGGTGACGGCATTCCCTGCGAGAACGACAGCCGCTGGTAACAGCTAAGTTATTGTTAACCTGAGATGTTATTGTTAGGTTAGCAACTTCTTTACAAAAGGAGTTGTTGATGAAAAGTCCTCTGTGCCTGGCAGCCCTGCTGCTGGCTTTTAGCCTGCAGGCCAAAGAACAGTTGCCCGACTGGCGCTCCAGTGACCAGGCTCTCTTGGAAGCCCGTAAGGAATTTGCCCGCTCTAACGCCGAGATCCTGTTCCTTATCATGGTGGACAGGGAAGGCAAGGTGGTGAAGGTGAAGATGCTCAAGACCAAACTCGACAGCGACCGGGCGACCATGATGTTCAAAAAGCACGTGTTTAGCTTTGAGTTCAAGCCAGCCACCCCCACCGAGCCGGACTTTCGCGAATTTATCTACCCCATGGACGTGACCACCAGCGTCGACTACTAAAAAGCCGCCCGAGGGCGGCTTTTTACTGGGTGTATTAAGGTCAGAAGCGGTAACTGACCTTGGCATAGGCGAAGCGGCCCTGGGCGGAGTGGGTTTCCACGTCGTAGCCCATAAAGTCGCTGCCGGAGAAGGGCGGCTCTTCGTCGAAGAGGTTGTTGGCCCCCAGGGTGAAGCGCCAGTCTTTAACGCCGGCATAGGTGACACTGCCGTCGAAGGTGACGAAGCTGTCCACTGTACCGGTGGCCCCGGCATCGACGTTGTCGGTGTATTCGCCGATGTAGTTGACCCGGCCGGTGGCGGCCCAATCATCCAGGCTCCAGTCCAGGGTGGCATTCCAGCGCCATTCCGGGTGGCGCCATTCGCCGGCCAGTTTGCGCTTGGTGCCGTCAGCCTTGATCTCGTCAAAGCTGTTGACCCAGGTCAGCAGGTAATTGAACTGGAAGGCGCCATAGTTGCTGTCCAGGCTATAGCGCAGATCCAAATCGACACCGTCGGTCTTCTGACCGCCCAGGTTCTGGTATTGGTCGACGATTTGGAAGATGCGGCCGGGCACGCCGCCGGCGGACGGCTCACGAATGACTTCGAAGCCTTCCTGGGCAACACCGGCACTGAATTGGGTCAGGCGGTACTGGGTGTCGGTACTGATCAGGTTGTCCTGGTCGTAGTTCCAGTAATCGATGACCACTTCCAGGTTGGTCATGGGCTGCCAGACCATACCGATGTTATATGACTCGGACTCCTCGGGCTGCAGATCCGGGTTACCGGACAGCACTATGGTGCGCTCCAGTGGATCGCAGTCTTCGGATGCACCGGTCAGGGGGCAGCGCAGGGGGTCAATCAGGTTGGGAGACTCCTGGGTTGGGCCTAGGCCCAGCTGCACCAGGGAAGGGGCCCTAAAGGCTTCACCCCAGGAGGCGCGCAGCATCAGGCTGTCCAGAGGACGGTATTGCAGGCCGATTTTGGGGTTGGTGTCGGAGCCGAAATCCGAATAGTGCTCATAGCGAAGGGCCAATTGGGCGTCGAACTGGCTGGTGATGGGCAACGCTAGTTCGGTGTAGACCGAGTACTGCTCACGGCTGCCAAAGGCGGTGGTGGCCTCGGTGCCGAACACTTCCCCGCGCAGGAACAACTCGTCCGGCACGTCTTCAATTTCCTCTTCCCGGTATTCGACGCCGATGGCGTACTGGCTGTCACCGCCTGGCAGGGCGAAGGCGTAGCCACTGATCTGGCCGTCCCAGGCTTCGGTCACGGAGCGGCCGTTACGGGTGGTCAGCACGCTGATGTCGTCGATGACATCCGGGTCTTGGGTGGTGGAGAAAGGATTGAAGTCACCGGCGTTGATGGCGTCCTGGAAGCGGCTGGACTGCACAAAGCCGGACTTGCCGTATTCGTGGTTGCGGGAGCGCGAATAGGTGTAGGACAGCTCCCAGTCGAAGGCTTCCTGCTGGCCTTCCAGGCCCAGTACCAGGCGATGGTTGTCCGACTCCATCTGTTTGTGGCGGGCGCCGGCTTCGGTGGTGCGCCGGCGCATGGTGAGATCTTCACCTGGGAAGGGGTTAACCGCCTCACCCGACAGGAACAGGGGGTTGTCCGCCAGCATATAGAACTCCCCGAAGGAGGGGCTGGGAGCGCCGTGCACGTCGGTGCGCGAATGCTGGACGTTGGCTTCCACAAAACCGGTGATGCCGTCGCTCAGCTGGCGCTGGTGGGTCAGCAGCAGGCCGGTGCGCTCTGTGGCCGGGTTCAGGGTCATAAAGGGGGCGAAGTTGAAGCGGCAGAAGGTACCGACGCTGTCCCCCGCCGGGCAGTTAGCGTCCGGCTGCCAATCATAGAGGTCCGATTTGGGGATGATGGAGCCGTCGGCGCCAACGGTGGCCGGGATATAGGAGCCGGGATTACCGGAGGAGGAGCGGAAATCACCGCCGCCTCGGCTGGTCTGGTTGGCATTTTTGGAATAGCTGCGATCGGCGTATAAGGTCTCGTCGCGCTTGAAGTAATCGAGGATGACAGTGGTATGGGCCTTGTCATCGCCGTGGCCCCAGAGCAGTGAGGCCGATTTCTCGGCGCCGCCACCGTCACTGGTGTCGCCGATGCTGAAGTTGAACTCGGTGCCGTCGAAGTTTTTCTTGAGGATGACGTTGACCACACCGGCGATGGCGTCGGAGCCGTAGATGGCGGAGGCGCCGTCTTTTAAGACGTCAATGCGCTCCACCGCCGCCACCGGGATGGAGTTGATGTCCACAAAGGCGGTGTCTATGCCCTGGGCAAAGGCGTTGACGGCGATGCGCCGGCCATTGAGCAGCACCAGGGTAGAGTCGGCGCCAAGGCCGCGCAGGGAGATGCCGGCGCCGCCGTTGGCGGTGGAATCGGAGTCGTTACCTTGGGGGCTGAAGCTGCCGCTGCCGCTCACCGGCAGTTTTTGCAGCAATTCACCCAGGTCGCGGGCGCCAGAGCGGGCGATTTGCTCGGCGTCGATATAGAGCACGGGGGATGGGCCTTCCAGATCGGCCCGGCGGATATGGGAGCCGGTAACTTCGATACGCTCGACATTGTCTTCGTCGGCGGCCAGGGCAACGGGGGCCATGGTCAGGCTGCTGAGCACAGCCGTGGCCAGTAGTGATTTGCGATACATGGATGTCCTCTCCGGTTGTTTCGTTCTATGTTTTTGTTTTGTTGCCAATGGCAACAAGCTTCAACATATAGTCGGCCAGACGACAACCGGAAAGGCATACGGATGTTTTAAAATTGTTAAATTGCCAAAGTGTTACATTAATCCCAGTAGTGGCCACCAGGTGGCTGCCAGCACCAGCATCAATCCATAACCGACCAGGGTGACCGCCAGGCCGACCTTGATGAACTGCTTGCTGGTAAAGGTCTCAGTACCGATACAGACCATGTTCTGGGGGGCGTTGATTGGCAGGATAAAGCCAAAGCTGATGGCAAAGCCCAGCAGCAAGGCCATGCCGGGCACATTGACGGCGCTGCTGATGGCCGTCAGCAGGGACAGCAATATGGGCATCATGGTGGAGGTCAGGGCGGTGGCGCTGGCAAATCCCAGGTGCACCAGGATCAAAAACAGGCTGAGCAGTGCAAACAGCCAGAAGGGTGCCAGGGACTCAAGGCCTGTGCCTTTCACCACGGTGTTACCCAGCCATTGCCCGGCCTGGGTCTGCAACAGGGCAGAGCCCAGGGAGATCCCCACCCCGAACACCAGCAGGGTTCCCCAGGGAATGCGGCTTTGCACGTCCTTCCAGTTCATTACCCCAACCCCAGGCAGCAACAGGAAGGCCAGGCCTGCCGAGGTCACAGTCGCAGTGTCCAACGGGTGCAGCTTGCCGCCGGTAGCCCACAGCACCAACAGCACCAGAACCGTGCCAAGCAGGGTCTTTTCCTGACGGGACATGGGGCCCAGTTCGGCCAGAGCCTGGCGGATGCTGTCCTGGCCCCCTTGTATGGACACTGATTTGGCCGGCATCAACCTGTGTACTAGGTAATAAAGAGCAACGGACATCAGCAGGGCCCAAGGCGCGCCTGCCAGCAGCCAGGTCGTCCAACCTATGCTTTGCCCCGTGACCTGGTGGATGAAGTCGGTGGTGAGCAGGTTCTGGGCGGCGGCGGTCTGGATCCCCACGTTCCAGACGCTGGTGGCCTGGGCCACCATGATCATCACTCCAGCGGCAAAAGGGGAATCCTTACTCACCCCAAAGGCGGCGATCATCCCCATCATGATGGGGACCACACAGGCCACCCTGGCGGTGGCACTGGGCACCAGCAGGCTCAGCACCACTGTGACCACCAAGGTGCCGAGCAGGATACGGCCATAGCCGACACCCAACTTGGACAACGTCACCAGGGCGATGCGCCTGTCCAGGCCTGTGATGGTCATGGCGGCGGCGATGAACAGGGCGGCCGCTACCAACACCAGGCCGGCGCTGGTAAAGCCGCCCATGGCCATGGCCAACGCCTTGGAGGTGCCAAGGCTGTGGCTGGGGTCGGCCACCGAAGGGGCCATACCGACCAGGAATGCCATCAAGGTGATGATCAGTAGGGCCGACACTTCGTAGCTCACCGCTTCGGTCAGCCACAGCACCACGGCAAAGGCCAGTATTGCCAGCAACCGCTGGCCGGCCAGAGGCAGATCGGCAGGGCCGGGCAGGGCCAGCACTGCCAGCAAAACCGCAATGGCGATGAAAAATCCAAGAGGGGGTAAACGTAAAGGGGTGGACATCCTCGTCTCCTTGGTCAGGGCGCCTGGCTACTGTGCCCCTTGGCAGGGTCCGTTGCCTGATACAGATCAACAATAGAGAAGAGACATAAAAAAACGCCGGCAAGCCGGCGTTTTTTCAGAAGCCGCGCGGACGGCGGCAGTGATGGTTGCGCTGTTCCAGGAGATCTTCCCAGTAGGCTTTGGGCAGCAGGCCGCCGTTGCTGGCAGTGACCTTGGGTTTGCTGGCCTTGGCCGGCGCCTTGGCTGCGGCCTTAGGAGCCGCTTTGGCCGGGGCCTTTTTAGGCTCGGCTTTGGGGGCAGCAGCGCCGCCGGTCAGCTCTGCGGTCATGTCGGCGATGTCTGCCAGGCGGACGCTTTTGCCGCCGTCGATGGCATACCAGCTGCCTTTCTGCTCGATCTCGGGATTTTTACCGTTCTTCGCGTGATAAGCAGCAGTGAAGTCTGCCAATACCTGGTCTTTATCCAAAGTGGCCATGGCCGTTTCCTTTCTTCTTCGGTGTCTTGGAGTAACCTTAGCGGCAGATTTTATACTTATTTTAACCCCGTCTGTCTAATTACCTGGCTTTTCTCTGGCGTTACCCTCATTTAACCTAGGCTGAAAAAGGAGGAACAATGGAACGTCAGCAATTGCTTACCTATCTGGATGGCCTGCTCAAAACGGGGCTCTTTCGCGATTACGCCCCCAACGGCCTGCAGGTGGAAGGCAGCGAAGAAATCACCAAAGTCATGACCGGGGTCACCGCCAGCCAGGCCCTTATCGATGAAGCCATCTCCTGGGGTGCCCAACTGCTGCTGGTGCACCACGGCTACTTTTGGAAAAACGAATCCCAGACCATCACCGGCATCAAGGCCAAGCGCATCAAAAGCCTGCTGATGCACGACATCAACCTGGCCGGCTACCATCTGCCCCTGGATGCCCACCCGGCCCTCGGTAACAACGCCCAACTGGCACGGTTGCTGGAATTGGATGTGCAAAGCGGCTTGGATGACGACCTTGGCAAGGCCCTGGTATTCAAAGGCCGTTTGCCGGTGCCCATGAGCAGCATCGATTTTGCCGCTTTCCTGGAGGCCAAACTGGGGCGCAGGCCCCTGCATCTGCCAGGGGGCCCCGAACGCATCGAGACGGTGGCCTGGTGCACGGGGGGCGCCCAGGATTACATCGACCTGGCGGCCGACGCCGGGGTGGACGCTTTTATTTCAGGGGAAGTGTCGGAGCGCACCACCCATATCGCCGCCGAGCGCGGCATCCACTACTTTGCTGCCGGCCACCACGCCACGGAGCGCTACGGCATCAAGGCCCTGGGGGAACACCTGGCTGGGGAATTCGGCCTGGAGGTCAGGTTTGTGGATGTGCCCAACCCCGTATGAAGACAGACCGCATCTTTGATGGCACCCTGGCGGCCAAGTTCGGCCGCCGCATTTACGACAACTACAAAGGCGCCTTGCGCCAGCACCTGGTACTGCGTGACCTGGCTGCGCTGCTGACGGCGCCCCAGGCGGTGCTGGATATCGGCGGCGGCAATGGTGATTTCAGCCTGCTGTTGGCCCGCCAAGGCCACCAGGTGACCTTTACCGAGCCATCGGCACAGATGCTGGCCAAGGCCCAGGCCGCCTTTGCCGAGGCCGGGGTCAACATCGACTGTCGCCAGCAAAGCTTGCAAGAAGTGAATGGCCAGTATCCCCTGGTGCTGTTTCATGCGGTGCTGGAGTGGCTTGGAGACCAACAGGGCTCCCTGGCCCAGGTCATGGACAGGGTCGAGCCCGGCGGCCACCTGTCCTTGCTGTTCTATAACCGCCACAGCATCGACTTTAACCACCTTATTCGCGGCAACTTCAGGCATCTGGAAAAGGGCCGTTACGGCGGCCACAACAGCCTGACACCCCACAGCCCGCTGTGGCCTGAGACTGTCTATGGCTGGCTGGAAGAGGCAGGCTGGACCCTGCAAGCCAAGACCGGCATCCGCTGCTTTTCCGATTACTTTCAGCGGGGTGAGCTGGAGCCCGACCTGGCCACCCGTATCCAATGGGAAGAATGGGTGGCCCAGCGCGAGCCCTATCGCAGCCTGGCCCGCTATATCCAC
>NZ_AMRI01000018.1 GCF_000299915.1 Gallaecimonas xiamenensis 3-C-1 | reverse complement strand
CGGCCGGCTTAATCGCAGCCTGGCCCGCTATATCCATGTGCTGGCCAAGCGGCCGGCTTAATCGCAGCCTGGCCCGTTATATCCATGTGCTAGCCAAGCATCCGGATTAATCGCAGCCTGGCCCGCTATATCTATGTGCTGGCCAAGAGGCCGGCTTAGTGGGCCAAAGGACCGTGAGGTCCCTGGCCAAGGGGGGCCTTGGCGGCGCGGGTTATCGCCCCTTGCAGGTATTGATGGGCCAACACTGCCGCCAGGGCCAAAGGCCGGCCCTTGGCTAATTCGGTGGCAAGGGCGGCGGCCAGGGTGCAGCCGGTGCCGTGCAGCTGGTTGCTGCGCTGGCGCCGGGCCGTCAGGCTGGTCAGGCGCTGCCCGTCCCAAAGCCAGTCACGCAGTATGGCCCCCTCCCCATGGCCCCCTTTGAGCAGGAAGGGGCAGGGCAGGGCTTCTTGTAGCGCCGCGACCAGGGTCTCGGCAGGCAGATGCTGACCCAGCAGGCTGGCGGCCTCCGGCAGGTTGGGAGTCAGCAGGCTGACCCTTGGCAGCAAGGTGCGGATGGCCTCTAGGGCCCCCAATTTCATGCCGCTGCTGGCGCTCAGCACCGGGTCCAGCACCAGGGGCACCGCAGAGGGCAGGGCCTTGAGGGTATCGGCCACTGCTTCGGCGATGGCCGGGCTGCCCAGCATGCCGACTTTGACGGCAAGGGGGGCAATGTCGCCCAGCACCCCGTTAAGTTGTGCTGCCACCAGGCTGGGAGGCAGCAACTCCAACTGGCTGACCCCATGGGTATTTTGTACGGTAAGGGCGGTGGGAACGGCCATGGCATAGCCCCCCAGGGCCTGGCAGCTCTTGATGTCGGCCTGGATCCCGGCCCCGCCGCTGGGGTCGGAGCCGCCGATAAAGAGCACGGGATAACGCATAAACAGTCCTGTGGCAGCGGTCGTTAAAGGCTAATGGTCGGCCAAGGCAGAGCCGTCCGCAAGAACCATCATCAGGAGGCAAGATGTTCAAGGGAAAACGGATTTGGATAACCGGGGCGTCCAGCGGCATAGGCCAGGCCCTGGCCGAGCAGCTGGCGGCCCAAGGAGCCTTGCTGGTACTGAGTGCCCGTCGCAGGGCGCAGCTGCAACAACTGGCTGAGAGCCTGCCAGGGCAGGGCCATCAGGTACTGCCCCTGGACTTGGCGGATCTGGACGATGCCTTGCCCAAGGCCAGGGCGGTCTTAGCCGACCACCCGGTGGATATCCTTATCAACAATGCTGGTATCTCTCAGCGCAGCCGGGTGCAGGACACCGACCTTGCCGTCTACCGGCGCCTGATGGAAGTGGACTATTTTGCGGTAGTGGCCCTGACTCAACTGGTGTTGCCGACCCTGCTGGCCAAGGGCCAGGGCCAGGTGGTGACGGTGGCTTCGGTAGCCGGCAAGGTGGGGTCCAAGTTGCGCTCAGGGTATTCTGGGGCCAAGTTTGCCGCCGTCGGCTTTATGGACTGCCTGCGTGCCGAAGTGGCCGGGCAGGGGGTGGGCTGTTTGACGGTCTTTCCCGGTTACGTGCAGACCGACATCGCCAAAGCGGCCCTGACCGCCACCGGCCAGGCCCAGGACCATTCCGATCCCGGCGTGGATGGCGGCATCAGCCCGGGCCAATGTGCCCAAGCCATAGTTCAGGCCATGGCCAAGGGTAAGGACGAACTGATCGTCGGACGTGGCATCTCGGTGCTGGCCCCTCGGCTACAGCGATTCTTCCCGGGGCTGGTGCGCAAAATGGTGGCCCGTAGCCAGTACACCTGAAGCCGCAGCCGTTGCCTGGAAGCGGCGGCCTTGGCACAATTCGCCCATTGACGTTTTTTCAAGGAATGACATGCCTTATCACGCCCTTTTGTCCCTCTGGACCCAACCTCGCGCCACCCTGCACGAGGTGATGCGCCACCGCCCCGGCAACAGCTCTGTGGGCCTGGTGGTTGTGGCGGGCTACCTGTGGTTTGCCCAGCAGTTCCTTATTCAGGACATCGGCTCCTTGCTGGTCACTTTTGCCCTGCTGGCCCTGCCCATCGGCGCTATTGTGCTGCTTTATTTCCAGGCCTGGGCAATACGTCATGTTTGCCGCTGGTTCGACGGTAAGGGGGACGGCCTGGCGATCCGGGCTTCCCTGGCCTGGGGCGGGGTACCTGCCATGGTGGGCATGGTGTTGTGGTTGCTGGGCTACCTGCTTTACGGTGACGACATGTTGTGGATGGAACAGATCCCGGCTCAAGCCCCCGAAAATAGCGCCGCCCTGCTGCTGGGGCTGTTGGGGGCGGCTTTTAACATCCACGGCCTGGTGGTGACCTGCAAGATGCTGTCTGAAGCCAACGGCTTTAATGCCTGGATAGCCTTTGCCGCCATGCTGGTGACGGTGATGCTAGTGGTGGCTGCCGCCATGGTAGTGGCGATGCCCCTGGTGATGTTGTTCGGCCCAAGCATGATGGGTTAATGCCGCTCTGCCAAACCGGATGAAAAGCCGCCCCTGGGGCGGCTTTTTGCTGGGCGGGCATTTCCGTCGCGCCAGGATGGCTTTTGGCCGTGGGCGCTTTGGCACCGGCACCGTGCGTGGTAACGTGCTTTTAACCAAAATAACAAGAGAAACAAGGATATGCGTAAGTTCATGCTGAGCGCCCTGGCGCTGGCCCTGTTGGGCTGCCAGGACAAGGCCGACACCCAGGCGCCCGCCGCCACAGCCCCAGCGGCCCAAAGCCAGGTCGAGGCCACCCCGGTGGCGCAGCTGCCCCGCTGGGCCGAGCCCAGCCATTACCAGCTGACCCTCTGGGTAGACCCGGACCAGCCCGGTTTCAAAGGCCAGGGGGAAATAGCCCTGCAATTGACCCAGGCCAGCGACCATCTGTGGCTACATGCCAAGGACATGAGCCAACTGGACATCAAGGTGGTTACCGCCGAGGGTGAAATCCTGGACACCCAGGTTGAGGACAAGGACGACACCGGCGTTATCCGCCTGGCCCTACCCAAGACCCTCAGCCCCCAGCAGCTGACCCTGAAATTCGACTACCAGGCCCCCTACAACCAGTCCCTCGAGGGTCTTTACAAGGTCAGCGAAGGGGGCCGTAACTACGCCTTTACCCAGTTCGAGTCCATCGACGCCCGCCGTGCCTTCCCGGGCTTTGACGAGCCCAGCTTCAAGGTGCCTTTTGACCTGACCCTGGTGGTACCCAAGGCCATGAAGGCCGTGGCCAACACCCCCGAGGTGGCCCGCCGTGAAGAAGGCGAGCTGGCTTATGTCCAGTTTGCCACCACCAAACCTCTGCCCACCTACCTGCTGGCCTTTGCGGTGGGGGACCTGGACATAGTGCAGTGGCAGGACTTGCCCAAGACCGCAGTGCGTGAGCGCAGCGTGCCGTTGCGGGGAGTGGCGGTGCACGGTAAGGGTGACAAGCTCAAGTTTGCCCTTGAAAACACCGCCGGTATCGTCGAAACCCTGGAAAACTACTTCGGTATTCCCTATCCCTACCAGAAGCTCGACATCATAGCGGTACCGGACTTTGCCGCCGGCGCCATGGAAAACCCCGGTGCCATCACCTATCGCGAACAGCTGCTGTTGATGGACGACAGCGCCCCCTTCTGGCAAAAGCGCTCCTACGCATCGGTCCATGCCCATGAGCTGGCACACCAATGGTTTGGCGACCTGGTGACCATGCCCTGGTGGACCGACATCTGGCTCAACGAAGCCTTCGCCACCTGGGCCGGCAACAAGGCCGCCGCCAAGTGGGGGCCGGACTGGGGTTATGACCTTGGCATAGCCCAGGGTGGCCAGCGGGCCATGGGGGCCGACTCCCTGGTCAACATGCGCGAAATTCGCCAGCCCATACTGCACAACGCCGACATCTCCAACGCCTTTGACGGCATCACCTACCAAAAAGGTGGCGCCGTGCTGCAGATGTTCGAGCACTTCGTCGGCCCCGAGGTCTTCCAAAAAGGGGTACACCAATACCTGACCGACCATGCCTGGGGGAACGCCAGCGCCGAGGATTTTGTGGGGGCCATCGCCAAGGCGGCGGACAACGACGCCGTCAACCAGGCCTTTATGAGCTTTCTGACCCAGACCGGCGTGCCCAAGGTGGCCATCGAGCGCCACTGCCAGGACGGCAAGGCCGAGCTCAAGGTCACCCAGAGCCGCTATTTGCCCCTGGGCTCCAAGGGCGATGCCAACCGCACCTGGGATCTGCCGTTCTGTTTTGAGGCCGACGGTGAGCGCCACTGCCAGTTGCTGACCGAAAAACAAAGCACCCTGGCCCTGAACAGCTGCCCCAGCACCTTGCTACCCAACGCCGGTGGCACCGGTTACTACCGCTTTAGCCTGGATGACTGGCAGCCGCTTTTTGCCACCCTGCCGACCCTGGGCAAGGCCGAGGCCCTGGGGGTGCTGGACAGCTTCAATGCCGCCTTGTCTGACGGCAGCCTGCCCCTGGACAGCTACCTGGCGCAAGTGCCGGCCATCGCCCAGCTCAAAGACCGAGAGCTGGCTACGGCGCCCCTGGGCCAGCTGGGCTTTATCCTGGCCCACCAGGCCAAGGACAAGGACGCCCTGCGCGGCCAGTTCCAGGCCTGGTATGGCCCGCGCCTAGCTGCCCTTGGCCTGGCCGCCAAGGCCGGTGAGTCCAAGGACGACACCTTGCTGCGCAGCACCCTGGCCGCCTTCCTGGCGGACAAGGCCCGTACTCCGGCCTTGCGCAGCGCCCTGTCCGCTGCCGCCGAGGCCCACCTGGCCGGCAAGGACGCGGGCATAGCCCCGGACCTGATTGGCCTGGCGCTGGAAGTCTGGGTGCAGGACAAGGGCCAACCGGCCTTTGATAGCCTCAAGGCGCGGCTGATGGCAAGCCAAGACGCCGTGGTGCGCCAGCGCGCCCTGCAAGCCCTGGCCAGCGTTGAGGCGCCGGCCCTGGCGGCCCAGGCCCGGGACTTGGCCCTGGCCGAGGGGCTGAGGGTCAACGAGCGCTTTATGCTGATGGGGGGCCAGGCCTACGGCCTGGAGACCATGGCGGACACCTACCAGTGGTTCAAGGAACATCGCCAGGGTGTGGAAGCCGTCTGGCCCGCCTCTGGCCGCAAGCGCATCGTCTCGGGCTTCAGCGGCTTTTGCAGCCTGGATAAGGCCAAGGATCTTGAGGCCTACTTTGGCCAACTGGCCTATGAAGGGGGCGAGCGCAACCTCAAGGCGGCAGTGGAGAGCATCGAACTCTGTGCCGCCCGCGCCGGCCAATAACCTTCACCTTGATAGCAAGCCCCCGTCAGGGGGCTTTTTTGTCAGCCGACCTTCACCTCTTTGTCATAAAAAAGCATAGAAATGCTTTCATTTCGGCTATTTATTGCCCACCCTGCCCATGGCGCCTATCTTGTTAAGTGGTCTGTTCTGTTCGCACCTTCACAGGGGATGTCGCCATGCTTTATCAATTCCACGCCAATGTTCAGCAAGCCCTCCAACCCTGGCACCTTTGGGCCCAGGCCTTGCGTAAACACCTGACCCTGCCTTGGAGCCTGGCCCCCTATACCCAGACCGGACGCACCCTGCTGGCGGGCGTGGAGCTGTTCGAACGCTGCACCAACAACTACGAAAAACCCGAGTTCGGATTGAGTTCCACCCAGATTGACGGGCGCACCGTCATGGTCCGTGAGCAGGTGGCCGCCACCAAGCCCTTCTGCGAGCTCAAGCATTTTCGCCGGTTCAGCACCCGCCAGGACCCCAAGGTGCTGCTGGTGGCGCCCCTGTCCGGGCACTTTGCCACCCTGCTAAGGGGCACGGTGGCTCATTTCCTGCCCGACCATGAGGTCTATATCACCGACTGGGTCAACGCCAGGGACGTGCCCCTTAGCGAAGGGGAGTTCAGCTTTGATGACTATGTCAGCTATGTGATGGACTTTATCGGATTGCTGGGCCCGGATGTGCATGTGGTGGCGGTTTGCCAGCCGTCGGTGCCGGTGCTGGTGGCCTGCGCCAAGCTGGCCATGGACCAAAGCCCCAAGCAGCCTTTGACCCTGACTCTGATGGGGGGGCCTGTGGATACCCGCATCAACCCCACCGAGATGAACGACTACGCCTCGGACCACGACCTGGAATGGTTCCAGGAAAACGTCGTCTGCACGGTGCCGGATTATTTCGCCGGGGCCGGGCAGCAGGTCTACCCCGGCTTTATCCAGCTGTCCGGTTTTATGATGATGAACCCGGATCTGCATATTCGTAAGCACTTCAAATTCTTCGAAGATCTCATCCGCGGTGACGGCGACAGCGCCGAAGCCCACCGCAGCTTTTACAACGAATACCTGGCGGTAATGGACCTGCCGGCCCGTTTCTACCTGGATACGGTGGAAAAGGTCTTTATCGAGCACCTGCTGCCCCAGGGCAAGATGACCTACAGGGGAGAGCCGGTGGATCTGGGGGCCATTGAGAAGACGGCGCTGATGACCATCGAAGGGGAGTTTGACGACATTACCGGCATGGGCCAGACCCAGGCCGCCCAGCAGTTATGCAGCGGCATAGCCCCGGCGCGCAAGCTTCACTACGTGCAGCTGGGGGTAGGGCACTACGGCATCTTTAACGGCCGGCGCTTTCGCGAAGAGGTGGGGCCACGGATCAAGGCCTTTATGACCAAGCACACCAAGGCCCCGGCCCCCCGCAAAAGCCGTAGCCAGGGGGCGGCCAAGGACAACCCTAGCGCTTGACCCTCTTACGCCACATCAAGTAGCCGGACAGGGCCATCAGGCAGGGGAAGAAGCCGACGATACACCACAGTACCCGGGTGACAAGGCCGCCGAAGGTGCCGTAATGGAGGGGCTTAAAGGTGTCTTCAAACTGGTAGATGACGCCTGCCTCGGTCACGTCCAACAGGCCGGTGCGCTGGCCGCTCTGGTCGTCGAAGCTGGCGATGGAGCCGTAGAGGCTGCGCAGGCTGCTGGCCTGTACCTGGTGCCCGAACAGGTGTATGCCCGGAAAGCTCTTGTCGGGGAAACGGATATAGGTGGCTTCAAAACCCGGCAGTGCTTGGCGGGCCTCGCTGAGCATGGCATCAAAGTCCAGATCGCTGCGGTAGTAACGGTGGGTCAGTTTGAACTCACTATGATCCGGCTCAAGGGCCTCATGGAGCAAATGGTCTATGTTCCACCAGGCGCCGGTAAAACCCAGTACCAGGAAGATGGGTGCGCCGCTGATCCCCAGCATTTTGTGCAGATCACTCAGGAAAAGCCGCAGGCTCTTGCCCCAGCGCAGGGTGAAAAAGGTCTTCCAGAAATGGCGGTGCAAAATCACCCCAGTCACTCCCAGGGCCAGGAACAACAAGGACACCAGCGCCCCTACGGCTATGCCCACAGGGCCTGCCAGGAAGGTGTAATGGAATTCCAGCAACCAGTCGGTCAAGTAGTGGATGGTGGAGACGGGGGGGCTTAGTAGCTGGCCGTTACTGGGGTCGATAAAGGCTTTTTGCCAGTCGTAGGTGCCCATCTTGGCCACATAGATGCGGTCGGCCTGGCCTGGGGCTTCGGCGGGCTGCCAGCCGAGGATCTCGTGGTCCCCCAGGGCGCCTTGGGCTTGGCGCACCAGTTGGTTCAGGGGCAGGCGCTCGGGAGCGGCGGCCTGCACCACCTCGGGCATCAGTAGGCCGTCGATTTCGGCCTTGAACACCAGCAGGCTGCCGGTCAGGGCAATAAGGAACAGGGGCAAGGCGGCGGCCAGGCCAAAATAGCCGTGCCATTTCCAAAGGGTGCGACGCACTGATTCTCCGGGTCTGAAGTGTCTGTCTGGCGGGGCGATGTTAGCAAAGCTGAGAATGGTTTTCATTATGCTCATGCAGGCGCAGGGGTGAACGGCCTGTTACATAAGACATAGCGAAAGGACGCGCAGGGTGGCCACGAGCATCTATGCTCTTGAGTGTGCAACGAATTCAGCAACCTTGGCACTATGACAACAAGAAAGATCCGAATCCTTCCTTCTCAGCTCTGCGTCGGCCTCTATGTGGACTTGTCCCTCAGTTGGGTCAAGCATCCCTTTATGTTCAGCCGCTTCAAGATCCGCTCGGACGACCAGGTGGCACTGATCCAGACCCTGGGCCTACAGGCGGTCACCGTCTACTTGGATAAATCCGACGCCGAGCCCCTGCCGGTGCAAGCCATGGCGACCGAGCCAGAGACCCAGCCCCAGGTGGACAAGGACGCCGCCTTTTTGGAAAAAGAGCGCAAGATAGAGCGCCAGAAGGCCTACATGCGGGAGCTGCACAAGGTCAGCCAGGACTTCCAACGCACCGTCGCCAACGTCAAGGCGGTGATGCAGGACATGCAGCGCCGCCCCTTGACCGCCTTGGAAGACGCTGAAAGCCTGGTCAACGATATTGCCGAAGAGATAGTCAGCCAGGCCGACGTGGTGCTGCACCTGATGAACGAGCCCAAGGGCGACGACGGCTTTTACTGCCACAGCCTCAATGTGTCGGTGATGGCGATGCTGGTGGCCAAGACGGCGGGCATGAGCCAGGAAGAAATCAAACTCTGTGGCCTCGGGGGCATCTTCCATGACTTGGGCAAGCTCAAGGTGCCCACCGCCATACTGCGAAAAACAGAAGCCCTTAGCGAAGCGGAGTTCAATTTTTTAAAGCTGCATACCCAGTATGGGGTGGAGCTGGCCAGCCGCCATGGGGACTTTCCGGCCCGGGTCCTCAATATCGTCTTGCAGCACCATGAACGCCTGGACGGCAGTGGTTATCCCAAGGGCCTGAAAAAAGGGGAGATAGACATATTGTCGCAGCTGGTGGCGGTGGCCAATGAGTATGACAACCTGTGCCACGGCCGGCGTGACAGGCCAGGGATGCCACCCCATGCGGTACTGGCTATTCTGTTTCGCAAAGGGAAAGACCAGTTCAACCAGGAATTGGTGCAGCATTTTATCCGGGTGCTGGGAGTCTATCCCCCCGGCACCCTGGTGCAACTGAGTAACGACCAATACGGCCTGGTGATGACGGTCAATGCCAGCCGCCTGCTAAGCCCGGCGGTATTGGTTTACGACCCGGCTGTGCCCAGGGACCAGGCCGCCATTATCGACCTGGAGGAGGAAGACCTGACCGTTAAGGCAACGGTCAAGGCCAGTGCCCTGCCGGCCGCCGTCTTCGACTACCTCAAGCCCCGCAGCGACATCAGCTATTTCCTGCCCCTGGGCCGCAAAGCCTGATCACTGCCCCTGGCGGGACTGGGCTATGTAGAAGCGGGCCCGCTGGGCCTTTTCCAGGCAAGAGTCATAGCGTTCTATGGTCTGCTGACCCTTGGCCAGGGACAGCAGACCCACCGCCTTGGTGTAACTGACGGTGCCGGCAAAGCCCTCGGCCTTGGCCAAGTCCAGCTCCTGCCAGGCGCTGTCCAGCTCACTGGCACAGCTGGCGCGGCCACCCTGGGTTGCAGAACAGCCCGCCAGCAGCAGGGGAATAAGGAAGAAGATTTTCTTGTTCATAGTGTTAGCTCCCAATCTGGCACCACTTTAGCACTGACATTCTTGGTAACACAGTCTGGCTTTTAGGCACCTGACATCTTGGTTATGGTAAGGCGTTTTCACAAGGAGTGTTGCTATGCGCAAGTCACTAGGATGCCTGCTGGGATTGTCCCTGGCGGCCACCCAGGTGCAGGCGGGGCCAGAAGAGGTCAACCGCTTCACCCTGGACAACGGTATGGAAGTACTGGTGGTGGAGGACCATTCCATCCCCAACGCCAACATGTACCTGTTCTGGAAAGTGGGTTCCCGCAATGAAAGGCCCGGTATCACCGGCCTGTCCCACTTTTTTGAACACATGATGTTCAACGGCGCCAAAAAATACGGCCCGGGCCAGTTCGACAAGGTGATGGAAGCGGCCGGTGGCGCCAATAATGCCTACACCAGCGAAGACGTCACCGTTTATACCGACTGGTTCCCTGCCCAAAGCCTGGAGACCATCTTCGACTTGGAAGCCGACCGCATCGCCCACCTGGCCATAGACCCGAAAAGGGTGGCCTCCGAACGGGAAGTGGTGGCCTCAGAGCGCACCACCGGCCTTGAAAACTCCAACTGGCGCACCCTCTCGGAAGAGGTCAAAGGGGTGGCTTTTCGCGCCCACCCCTATTCCTGGTCGGTCATCGGCCACGAGTCCGATATCAAGGCCTGGCGCCAAGAGGACCTGGAAAGCTACCACCGCACCTATTATGCCCCCAATAACGCCCTGGTAGTGGTGGCAGGTGATGTGACCACAGCCAAGGTAAAAGAACTGGCCAAGCGCTATTTTGCCCCCATACCGGCCCAGGCGCCGCCATTGCCTGTGGTGACGGTGGAACCCCAGCAGAAAGGGGAGCGCCGCCTCTATGTCCATAAGGCGTCGGTGACCAGCCCCAACCTGATGGTGGCCTACCATGTCCCCGCCACCAAGGACGCCGATACCCCGGCCCTGCAACTGCTGGTGAGCATTCTGGCCGGCGGTAAAAGCGGCCGCTTGAAAAAGGCCCTTATCGACGAGCAGAAGCTGGCAACGGATGTTGAAGCCTATCTGCCGGACACTTTTGATCCCAACCTCTTTTACCTCTACGCCGTTGCCACCCCAGGTACCGACCAGCAAGCCCTGGAAAAAGGCCTGCTGGCGGAAGTGGCCCGCATTCGTGACCAGGGGGTCAGCGTCCAGGAGCTGGATAAGGCCCGTAACCTGATGCTGATGCAAAGTTACGGGGAGCTTGAAACCATCAATGGCAAGGCCAATGCCCTTGGCACCTACGCCCTTTACTACGGGGACTATCGCAAGCTCTACACCCTGGGCCAGGATTTTGACAAGGTCAGCCCAGCTGACATCCAGCGGGTGGCCAAGGCCTACCTGACCAAGGCCAACCGTACCGTCGGGGTATTGGGCAGTAAGGAGGATCTGGAATGAAAGCACTGACCTTTACCCTGGGGCTGGCCCTGTCCGCCAAGGCCATGGCTGCCGGTTACAAGTTGCCTGAGGTGACCAAGGCCCAGTGGCCAAACGGCGCCCAGGTGCAGCTGATGGAGCAGCACGAGGTGCCCCTGGTCAATATTGACCTTTTGGTCAGAACCGGGGCCCTTTATGACCGCAAGGAAGGCCAGGCCTGGATGACGGCCCAGAGCCTGTTGCTGGGGTCCAAAAAGCACGATAAAGCGGCCTTGGAAGCCCTGCTCGACAGCATGGGCGCCGAACTGGATGTCAAACCCGGCCTCGAAGGCACCCGTATCCATGCCCGCTTCTTGAAAAAAGACAGCGACACCATGATAGGGCTGTTGGCCGAGGTGCTGACCCAACCGCGCTTTGACCCCAAAGACGTGGCCGATCTCAAAGCCCGCCGCCTGGCGAGCCTGGCCCAGGAAAGAGAAAGCCCCAAAGCGGTGGTTTCGCCTTATTTCAACCGCCTGTTGTGGGGGGACAGTCCCTTTGCCAATCCTGTGGGGGGCAGTGAGAAAGGGGTGCAGGCCCTGGAGTTGGCGGACATCAAAGCCTTCTACCAAGACTGGTATCGCCCCCAAAACCTGGTGATCAGCGCCGTCGGCGACTTCGAAGCCGCCAGCTATGCCAAGAGCCTGCAAAAGGCCCTGGGCCAGTGGCAGCCCAAGGGCGAAAGCCCGAAGATCAAGCTTGGCATTCCCAAGGCGCCCACCAAGGCCAGGGTGCTGCTGGTCAACAAGAGTGATGCCATAGAGACCACCTTTATCATCGGCGGCCCCGGCATTGCGGCCAACGACCCCGATTGGACCCAGGTGCAGGTGCTCAACACCGTCCTTGGCGGGCGCTTTACCTCCTGGCTCAACGACGCCTTGCGGGTCAAAGCCGGCCTGACCTACGGGGCCCGCTCCGGCTTTGACGGCCAGCGTCAGCTGGGGGATTTCAGCATCTTTACCTTCACCAAGACCGCCACCAGTAAGGAAGCCATCGACCTTGCCCTCAAGACCTACCAGGGGCTGTTTGACGGCCGCCTGGACCAGGCCACCCTGGACTCGGCCAAGGCTTACGTGAAAGGCCAGTTCCCGCCGCGTCTGGAAACCAGCGGCCAGCTGTCGGCGGCGCTGAGCAACATGGCGTTGTATGGTTACGGCCCCGAGCGCATCGACGATTTTGCCGCCCAGGTGGACGCCCTGACCCTCAGCAGTGCCAAGACCTTGGTCGCCAGGGCCTTCCCTAAAGACCAGCTGCAGCTAGTACTGGTAGGCAAGGCGGATGCCTTGCGGGACCTGGCCGCCCAGTACGGCGAGGTTACGGAAGTGGATATCAAGTCTACCGACTTCCGCTTTTGATAAGACCTTGTAAGGCAATACAAAAAGGGATAGCGTTTGCTATCCTTTTTTTAACAAAAAAATACAACCTTGTTTGCCGCAACTGAGAATAAGCACAATGCACAATAAGACATTCGGGACGGTGTTGCTGGCATCCTTGGCATTGACTGGCTGTGCCAAGACCACGCCCACCACTCAGGCCCCCGTGCCTGTCGCGACGGAGAGAACCGTGGACGTACGGTTGCCGTCACCGGAGATCCAGCAGGCCCTGGATAACAGGCGCGATTGGATCTTGGCCCACACCGAGGACATGACCAAGGTGGCGGGGGAATTAAAGGACAACTACGGTACCGCCAGCTACGTGGCCTACTTCGACAAGGGCGAACTCAGATACATCAAAGAGCGCCTGGAAGCGGGGGAGGGGGGCTACGGCGAGCATTATTACTTCGTGGATGACAATAACCTGTTCGGTTACGAAGAAGACGCCGACTGGCGCCTGGCCCTGCCGGACGGCAGCCAGCGCATCGACGAGCAGGACATCGACCTCTACCTGGATGAATACGGCACCATCGCCTTCCAGACCTATGTCAAAAACGGCCAACGCTCGGCCTTGCCGGTATCCAAGATTGACAGCATCAAGACCCGCTTTGACCTCCTAAAGGATCGCTCCGGCATGCTGCTGCGAGGGGAAAAGCCGCCGGTCTTAGTGGCGGCCTTGCCTGATCCGGTCAAACCGGTGGTGCCTCAGCCTCCTGTCCAGGGCGAGCCGGTGCGCCGCGAGCGCCTGGCCCCGGCCGGTTCAGATCAGTGGCAAACCCCGGAATATGTGGGGGTGTCCAAGTCCCGTCACAAGGGCATGAACATGGGCACCTTCCAGGTAGCGACCCGCAACGTCAACATGACGGTACTACCCGGGGTGCGCGCCAAGGATTACCACCTGGGCCAGATGGTGTCACTAACCCAGTACTGGTGTGCTTACCGGGAAGACAGCTTTGAAATGCAATGGAATTACTGGTCGGCCAGCCGCCAGCAGTTCCAGGGCCAGTACGTGTTCAGTTGCGGCCAGGCCAGGGAAGTGATGGCCGAACTGGGCCAGGGCGAGCGTACCGTCATTCCGGTGCATGTGCGCCTTGACGGTGTGCAGGACGCCGCCGTGACCCTGCTGTCATTGGATACCCCACAGAAGATTGCTACTCTGCAGAGCCTGGAGAAACGTTTTGCCAGCCCCTGTGTGGAGCATTTCTGTGCCGGCCAGTCCTACCTCGAAAAATAAAGGCAGGGCGGTGCCAACGGCACCGCCCGCTTCCAAAGGCGGGCAAAACCCTGTGTCTTGGGAGTGACCTGCCCTATCATGAGTACCAATCCAGCCCGCCTTTACACCTTGGTGGCCCTGATCCCTGAAGGCCAGGTGGCCACTTATGGCCAGTTGGCCTCCATATTGGGTTGGAATCCAAGGTTGGTCGGGCGTTATATGGGGCAGTGCCCCCCAGAGTTGCCCTGGCACAGGGTGGTGAATGCCCAGGGTGCCTGCTCTGTCAGAGACAGCCAGGGGCATCTTATCCAGCATCAACGGCTTTTGGCCGAAGGCGTACCGCTGACCCGCAGCGGGCGTGTTAATTTGCGCCGGGCATTGTGGCCTGGTTTGTAAGGAGTCCGGATGTTACGTCAGTTGGTGGCAACCCTGGCGCTGGTGTCGAGTACGGCAGCAGCGCAATCAGTGGTGCTTGACGATATCAAGGGGTATGGCTGGGAAGGAGACAAACTGGTCACTTTCAGCCGCTTGGTGATTGACCAGGGCAAGGTGGTGGCAAGGGGCGGTCCTGAGCTGGCTATCCCCGAGGGGGCACAGGTTCGTGACCTGGAAGGCAAGACGGTCATTCCTGGCCTGATAGACGCCCACGGCCATGTCATGGGCCTGGGGCAGGCCAGCCTGAACGTGGACCTGGCCGGTGCCAAGACCCTGGCCGAGGCCCTGGCCAGGGTGTCGCGCTTTGCCAAAAAACACCCGGATCTGCCCTGGATACAAGGCCGTGGCTGGAACCAGGAATTGTGGCCCGACAAACGCCTGCCTTCTGCGTCCGATCTGGCCCTAGTGGCCGATGGTCGCCCTGTCTGGCTGACCCGGGTGGACGGCCATGCTGGTTGGGCCAACGAGGCGGCCATGAAAAAAGCTGGTATCAGTGCCCAGACCCTGGCACCAGAAGGAGGCCAGATCGTCAAAACCCGTGACGGCCAGCCCACCGGTATCCTTATCGACAATGCTATGGGGTTGATGACGGCGACCCTGCCGAGCCCCAATGCTGCCGAGCAGCAGCAGGCGCTTGACGCAGCCTTGGCCACTCTGGCCAAGGTCGGCCTGACCTCGGTACAGGACGCCGGGGTGGATTTGGCCACCTGGCAACTTTACCAGGCCAACCAGGCCAAACTGACCAGCCGCATCTACGTGATGCTCGATGCCAGCCCTCAGACCTGGGCTGCTGCCGGCGGGCCTCAAGCGTGGCAGTTTGATGACAAGCTTGCCGCCAGGGCGGTGAAGCTCTATGCCGACGGTGCCCTTGGCAGCCGAGGTGCCGCCTTGACCGAGGACTACAGCGACAGGCCCGGTCACAAGGGTTTGATGATCTTTGCCCCAGGCGAGCTGGAAAAGCGTATGAGGGCGGCCGCCGAGGCTGGCTTTCAGGTCAATGTCCATGCCATAGGGGACGCCGGTAACCACAGGGTGCTGGAGGCTTTTGCCAGCTTCCCCAAAGCCCTGCGGGACGGGCGGCGCAATCGCATCGAACATGCCCAGGTACTGCAGCCGGCCGATATCCCCCGCTTAGCCAAGCTGGGGATCATCGCTTCTTTCCAACCCACCCATGCCACCTCCGACATGAACATGGCCGAGAAGCGACTGGGTAAGACCCGCATGGAAGGGGCCTACGCCTGGCGCCGCCTGCTGGACGCCAAGGTGAAACTGGCGGCGGGCTCGGATTTCCCGGTGGAAAGCCCCAATCCCTTTTTCGGGCTCTATTCGGCGGTGACCCGCCAGGACCATGAAGGCCAGCCCGAAAAGGGGTGGTATGGCGACCAGGCCCTGACCAGGGAAGAGGCCCTTTACCTCTTTACCCAGGGCGCGGCCTACGCCGGCTTTATGGAAGGCTTTACCGGCAGCCTGGCCAAGGGCCAGTGGGCTGACTTACTGATCTTGGACCAGGATTATTTCGAGATACCGGCTCAGGCCATCTGGCAGATGCAGCCAAGGGAAACCTGGTTGGCCGGCCAAGCGGTGTATGTCCGTAAGGACAAGTAACAACAAGGGCGCCATAGGCGCCCTTTTTCAACCTTTCTGCGCGGCCTTGTCGATGGCCCCGCTCAGCTCGGTACCCAGGAACTCGGCGCCGTAGATCAAAAGGCCCCCCACCAGCATGGTGTTGCGGCTTTTCAGCAGCCACCCCAGCACCAGCAGTACCAGACCCACTATCCGCACCACATGGTCAAACTGTTCGAACATCCCTCTTACCCTGTCAGTTGTTGTTTGCCTTCATTGTTCGCCAGGGGCCGGCCCTGGCGCAAGGGCAGAATACTCAGCGGCTGAGGGCCACCCCTCCTTTGAGGTGGTAGGCCTGGCGCCCCAACCGGCTCAAGGCGGCGGCCGCCACCTGAGAGCGCGAACCGCTGCGGCAATAACAAATCAGGGGCGCATCGTCCTCATGGTCTAGCAGGTATTGGGCCAGGCGGGACAGGGGGGCGCTGTCATCGTTACCCAGATGCTGCAGGTGGTGTTCGTGGCTTTCCCTGACGTCGATAAGGTGCGGCGCCTCGAAGCGGGCCAGGTCCGCTACCTGCAGTTCCTGTTCGGGCCTGAGGTGCAGCTCACCTAGGGTAACGCCGCAGCGGATCTCACTGGCTCCCTGGGGGCAGGCCAGGGCCTGGTCAAGGGCGGTTTTACGGGCGGCAAAGGCGGCCGCATCCATGGTCGCTACCAGTGACAGGGCGTCGGCCAGCAGCGGATTGTTGCGCTGCTCGGCTTCAAAAGAGGTAAAGAGCAGGTTGTGGTAGTCATGGGCCGGTAGCAGCAGTGCCTTGGCCGGTACCTTTTGGGCAAGGGCCCTTAGGCTGCTGTAAAGGGCCGTGGCGTCAGAGCTGGCAAAGTCGGTACGGCCAAGGCCACCGTGCAGCACGGTGTCCCCCACAAAAGCGGCCTGGATGGTATCGCCTTTGGCCAGCAGCAGGGCTATGGCGTCACCGGTGTGCCCAGGGGTGGCCATGCGGCTCAGGGTCAGTTCACCCAGGCTCAGGCAGGGCAGGGCAAGGGGGCCTTGCGGGGCTGCCGCCGGCCAGCCCAGGGGATCCAACTCGGCATCGGTCAAGCCCAGGCGCTGGCGCAGGGTGGCGGCGGCGCTTTGATGGTCGGCATGGCCGTGGGTGTCGAGGATGGCCATGACCTCAAGGTGTTGGCAACTCATGGTTTGTACCAGGCGTTCCACCAGGGGAGCCACCGGGTCGATGATCACCGCCTTATGGCCTGCCACCAGAAGGTAGCAGCAGTCGGCGCCGCTTTTGAGCTGTACCAGGCCTTTGAGGGCCTGCTCGGGACGCAACTGTTGGGGATGGCGGCAGGAAAACTTCAAGGCGTCGGCGGCCTGGCGGATGCGATCGCAGGCCGCATCCAGCTCAGCCTGGGTCATGGCAGGCCCAAAGGACAGGCGAATGGCCGCTTCGCTTTGCCAGGCCGGCAGGCCCATGGCGTCCAGCACAAAGGAGCGGCTGGCGCCGGAGGAACAGGCCGACCCGCTGGACACGCGTATATTGGCGGCATCGAACAGATCCAGCAGTTCCTTGGAGGCAAAACCCTCAATGGCAAAGTTGAGGGTGGTGGGCACGCTGACCCCAAAGTCGTTGTTAAAGACCAGGCCGGGGAAGGCGTCTTTGAGGGTGGCCGCCAGCTGGGCGCGAAAGGCCACCAGGGTGTCGAGGCTTCTAAAACACTGATGCTCTGGGTCCAGCAGGGCCTCGAGAATGGGTTTTAGGGAGGCGATGCCGGGCAGGTTTTCGGTGCCTGAGCGCAGGCCTTTTTCCTGGCCGCCACCGGCGATAAAGGGGGAGAAAGGGGCCTCGTCCCTCACGTAGAGCATGCCTATGCCTTTCATGGCGTAGAGCTTGTGCCCGGAGAAGGGGGCATAGTCTATGGTGCTGGCACTCAAGGCCAGGGGCATTTTACCCAGGGCCTGTACACAATCGACCATCCAAAGGCACTGGGGATTTTGGCTACGGATAGCCTCCTCTATGGCCCTCAGGTCTTGGCGTGCGCCGGTTTCGTTGTTGACCGCCATGGTGCAGATCATCAGGGCGTCGGCGGCGTGGTCGCGGATAAAGGCCAGGTCCAGCAGCCCCTGGTGGTTGACCGGTATGGCCAGCAGCTCGGCATCAATGCCCAGCAGGGCGTTCCAGTGCTTGAGGCTGTTGGGGACGGCCTTGTGCTCGGTAGCGCCATAGAGCAAGAGCTTACGGGGCTTGTTGAGCCTGTTGCTGTCCTTTTGGATGGCAGAAAGGGCCGAGACCACGGCGGTCTGGATCCCTTCTGTGGCACCGGAGGTAAAGATAAGGTGGCCGCTGTCGGTACCCAGTACCTGGCGGGCCAATTGGCGGGTGCTTTCCATCAGATGGCGGGCGCGCAGGCCGGTGATATGGGTGGAGCTGGGGTTACCGTACAGCTCCTGCATGACTTCCTGGACCGCGCCGACGGCGGCGGGCAACACCGGTGTGGTGGCGTTGGCGTCCAGGTAAATTTCGTCACTGCAACGCGGTTCTTGGACTCCCATTTCACTGCTCCTTGGCCTGATACTGCATGGAACACCCGAGTCTATATTCTTGTTTAGAATATATATATTCAATTTTAGAATATGCGGGTTTTACTCATAGCAAAAAGCCATAACAGCTTAAGGCTTGGACCAGTTTTCGGCCAGATCCCAACCGTTATCCGTTTTCACCAACTCGAGTCTTTGCTGGACCTGCACCACGTCCCCCGATTGAAAGCTGCCGTATTGCATGTGCAGCTGCCACAGGCTCAGACCCTGGCCCAACACACCCAGCCACTGGCCGTTCCTGGCCTTGTCCTCGGTTTGGCGGGCCAGATCATCAAAGCTCTTGAGAAACACCAGATCGAAACGCACGTCCACCAGATAGCCCTGATCACTTTCAGCCTTGCCGTCCTGCTTCTCTAGATTGCGGATCATCACCGCGTCCGGCCCCAACTGGCGCTGGAACTGGCGGCTGAGGATCTGGTGCAGATCGCCGGTATCCGGGGCCCGGCTACAGGCGCTCAACAGTAAGGCCAAGCCCAACAGTAAGGCGTGCTTCATCTATCACTCCGTCTAATCGTAAACCGAAAAGGTTTTCGTAAAAAGGCCAATGTTATAGGCGGTGATTGCTTAACCTGGCATTAGAAAAAATAATCTTTTCCTACAAAAAAGGTCATGTGTTTATAGGCGTCCAGACCCCTATAATGCCTTTATTCTCCCTGTGTTGGGGCCAGCCATGCTGCTCACCGTCCTTTACATCATAGGTATTACCGCCGAAGCCATGACCGGTGCTTTGGCCGCCGGCAGGCGCAATATGGACCTGTTCGGGGTGATGATCATCGCCTCGGTAACGGCCATAGGCGGGGGGTCCATCCGCGATATCCTGCTGGGGCATTATCCCCTGACCTGGGTGGCCCACCCTCAATATATCGCCATTGTTTGTTGCGCTGCCCTGGTTGCCACCTGGATAGCGCCGCTGATGAGCCGCCTTCGTAAGGTTTTTCTGGTGCTGGACGCCCTGGGCCTGGTGGTATTTTCCATCATAGGGGTACAGGTGGCCCTTGGCATGGGTTTCGGCCCTGGGGTGGCGGTGATGTCGGCGGTAATAACAGGGGTTTTTGGCGGTATCATCCGCGACATGTTCTGTAACCGCATTCCTCTGGTGTTCCAAAAGGAGCTCTATGCCGGTGTGTCCCTGGCGTCGGCGGTGCTCTATCTGGTCTTGACCACCCTGGGGGTTGCCGAATTGGTAGCCACCCTGGTGACGTTGGTCAGCGGCTTTAGCATGCGGATGCTGGCCCTGCGCTTTAACTTGAGCCTGCCGGTATTCCAGTACCATCAACCGGAACACGATTAAGCCGGGCAGAAAAAAGGCACCCTAGGGTGCCTTTTTTATTGTGGGGCCTGTACCGCTGCCCTTAGGCAACTGACATCCTCACAGAAACTGTGACTCTCGCCCTGAATGATGGCGACGGCACCTTTTTGGTGGGGCCAATCCTTGGTGAGTTCACCCTCCTGGTCCAATACCATGCGATAGGGGTATTTTTTCATCTTCGGCTTGGCAAACAGCTTGTAGACCAGGCCCGGCATCTTGGATATGTCGGCCACATAGAGCACGCCGGCCTTGGCCATGGTGTCCCCCTGATCCTTACCAAAGGCATCCTTGACCAGATCTCCTGCGTCCATGTCGGCCGCGAAGAAGATGACTTTGGCATCCCCCGGTATTTCTACCTGGCGGTCGAACTGGTCGCTGAGCACGGCGGCGCTGGCCTGGGCGCTGAGCACCAGAGCGAGGCAGGCTGGCAATAAACGCATAACAACTCCTGTCGTTCAGCTGGGCAGTGGCCCAATGAAGTCAAGGCTAAACAAGCATGTCCCTAAGGCTCAGATCAAGAGCTTAACAACCAACGGTCAGATTTATCCGCCAAGCGGACATAAAAAAGCCCGGCAAGCCTTCAATGACGGTTGGCGGCTTGCCGGGTCCAGGGAGAGAACTTCAATGCACGGGTATCGCATGCCGTGCACAAATTAGGACCAGGGTAAATGGTGGAAGTTCACAAAAGGGGAAAAAAGTTTTTTGTATCTTTTTTAGTCACTTAGTAAATCAACTTGACAAGTCCGATGAGTAAACATAGTTTTAAAACACGTGTTTAATACCGGTGTTTGTCATGACGCGCAGACCTGATACCAAATCCTTGATCCTCGATGTGGCGGAACAGCTGTTCGCCGAGCATGGTTTCAATGACACCTCCCTGCGCCTCATCACCTCTGATGCCGGGGTCAACCTGGCATCCGTCAACTACCATTTTGGTTCCAAGAAAGCCCTGATCCAGGCCGTGTTGGCCCGCTATCTGGACAACGTCATGCCGGCCCTGCGCGACGCCATGAACGAGCTGTTGGCCAGAGAGCAGGTACAGATGACCGAAGTGTTCGGTGCCTTTGTCGGGCCCCTGCTGAGCCTGGGCAGTTTCAGACCGGCCGGTACCGGCGTGTTCATGCAGTTGCTGGGCCGGGGTTATACCGAGAAACAAGGCCACTTGCGCCGTTTTATCACCGCCCAATACGGTGACGCCCTGGGCGCTTTTATGGCTGCGGTGAAAAAGGCCACCCCCGGCATCCCGGACAACGAGGTGTTCTGGCGGTTGCATTTCACCCTGGGCACCGTGGTGTTCACCATGGCGTCCAGCATGGCCCTGACCGAAATCGCCGAGAGCGATTTTGGCGAGAAGAACAGTATTGAAAGCCTGATCCACCGACTGGTGCCTTACCTGGCATCCGCCGTGACAGCACCGCTGCCGGTGGCGATTGGCAATTCACAAGACGCAGCCTGACTGCGTTTCACTACACAAGAGGAAAGGAAAATGGTGTTCCTGTTGCTGATCCTGGTGGCGCTGGCCGTGATCTTCGGGGTCCCGGATATACGCCGCAATCTCATTACCAAACCCATCTTCGGCATCTTCAAGAAGATCTTGCCGCCGCTGTCGCAAACCGAAAGGGAAGCGATGGAAGCCGGTGACGTCTGGTGGGATGGCGAACTGTTCCGTGGCAAGCCCGATTGGAAAAAGCTGCTGGACACCAAGCGTTCCGAGCTCAATGCCGACGAGCAAGCCTTCTTGGACAATCAGGTCGAAACCCTGCTTAACATGCTGGACGACTACAAGATTGTTCACGAAACCAAGGACATGCCCAAGGAAGTGTGGGATTTCCTGAAGGCCGAAGGCTTCTTCGCCATGATCATCCCCAAAGCCTTTGGGGGCCGCGAATTCTCGGCTGTGGCCAACTCTACCATCGTATCCCGCATCGCCACTCGCTCCCTGTCCTGTGCGGTCACCGTCATGGTGCCCAACTCCCTGGGCCCGGGCGAGCTGCTGATGCACTACGGTACCCAAGAGCAAAAAGACCGCTGGCTGCCCGGCCTGTCCAACGGCACCGAGGTGCCTTGCTTCGCCCTGACCGGTCCTGAAGCGGGGTCTGACGCTGGCGCCATTCCCGACGAAGGCATCGTCTGCAAAGGTGAGTTCGAAGGCCAAGAAGTGCTGGGTATCCGCCTGAACTGGAACAAGCGCTACATCACCTTGGCCCCGGTGGCCACAGTGCTGGGCCTGGCCTTTAAACTCAAAGACCCCGAGGGTCTGCTGGGTGACAAAAAGGACATCGGTATCACCTGTGCCCTGATCCCCACCAGCCACCCCGGTGTGCGTGTGGGTGACCGCCACTTCCCCCTGGGCCTGGCCTTTATGAACGGCCCGACCTTCGGCACCGACGTGTTCATTCCCCTGGACTGGATCATCGGTGGCCCCGACTACGCCGGTAAAGGCTGGCGCATGCTGGTGGAGTGTTTGTCTGCAGGCCGCGGTATCTCCCTGCCGGCCCTTGGCACCGCCACCGGCCATCTGGCTTCCCGCATGACCGGCGCTTACGCCTATGTGCGCCGCCAGTTTGGCCTGTCCATCGGCCGCTTTGAAGGTATCCAGGAAGCCATGGCCGAGATCGGCGCCGACACTTACGTGCTGGAGTCTTCCCGTCGCCTGACCGTGACCGCCCTGGACATGGGCCTGAGCCCGTCCGTGGTCACCGCCATCGCCAAGTACCATATGACCGAGAAGGCCCGTAAGGTGCTGGATCACGCCATGGATATCCATGCTGGTAAAGGTATCCAGTTCGGTCCCCAGAACTACCTGGGTCACGGCTACCTGGGGATTCCGGTGGCCATCACCGTAGAAGGCGCCAACATCCTGACCCGTAACCTGATGATCTTTGGTCAGGGTGCCACCCGCTGCCACCCCTACGTTTTTGGTGAGATGGAAGCGGCTGCCAACCCCGATGCCGCCGAGGGCCTCAAGTCCTTCGACAGCCTGCTGATCAAGCACATCGGTTTTGGCATGAGCAACTTCTTCGGCTCCCTGTTCCAGGGCCTGACCGGCGGTGTGTTCAACGGCTCCCCCGTGTCCGGCGAAACCAAGCGTTACTACAAGCAGCTGTCCCGCATGTCCAAAGGTCTGGCCCTGTGCGCCGACATCTCCATGCTGATGCTCGGTGGCGATCTGAAACGCCGTGAGCGCCTGTCTGCCCGCCTGGGTGACGTGCTGTCCAACCTGTACCTGGCCTCCGCCACCCTCAAGCGTTACGAGGACGAAGGCCGCCAGGTGGCCGACCTGCCTTACGTGCATTACAGCCTGCAAAAGCTGCTGTTCGAGATCGGTGTCGCCTTCGACGGCTTCTTCGCCAACTTCGACAGCCGCTTCATGGCCGCCGTGCTCAAGCGCGTGATCTTCCCCTTCGGTATCAACTACAAGATGCCGTCTGATCAGCTGGGTGAGCAGATCGCCTCTGCCCTGATGCAGCCCGGTGTGGCCCGCGACCGCCTGACTCACCTGGTGTTTGTCTCCAAAGACAAAGACGACGCAGTGGGTGTGATGGAGCGTGCCTTCCAGGCCATGGTGAGTGCTGCCGGCATCGAGAAGAAAATTCTCAAGGCCCAGCGCGCCGGTACCATCGCCAAGCGTATCCCCTTCAACCAGGCCATCGAACTGGGCTTGGAAGCCGGGGTGATCACCGCTGAGGAAGCCGAACAGATCCGTAACGCCGAAGCCCTGCGTTACCAGGCCATCCAGGTTGACCATTTCGCCCCCGGCGTTCTGGAAGGCCATGGCGTATCCAGCGAAGGCGCCAGCGCCTCCAGCGCCGCCTGATAGCCCAATCCCAACCGTTCAAAGCCGCCCAAGGGCGGCTTTTTTGTTGCCCGCCGTTTAGGGCCAGCCTTGGTATACTGGCGGCAAAACCCCTTAGGGAAGCCAAGATGGCCCAACTGCTTATCGATTTACGCGGTAAAACCCTGGCGGAGGACGAACGTCAGTGGCTGGCACATCCGGCCTGCGCCGGTCTTATCCTCTTTAGCCGCAACTATGACAACCCCGCCCAGCTACAAGCCCTGGTGGCGGCCCGCCGCCAACCCGCCGGTAAACCCATTTTGGTAACGGTGGACCACGAAGGGGGCCGGGTGCAGCGCTTTCGCGACGACTTTACCCGGCTGCCGGCTGCCGGCAGCCTGTTGGCCAAGGCCGGGGGCAACCTGGCGGTGGCCCGCTATCTGGCCTGGTGCTGCGGCCTGGTGATGGCTGCCGAACTGGTGGCACTGGGGGTGGACCTGAGCTTTGCCCCGGTGCTGGATCTGGGAGTAAACCAGAGCGTCATAGGGGATAGGGCCTTCGGTGCCGATCTGGCCACCGTCATCGCCTTATCTCGTGCTTATGCCCAGGGTATGGCCGCTGCCGGTATGGCCAACGTGGCCAAGCATTACCCAGGGCATGGCCAGGTCCTGGAAGACACCCACCTGCACCAGGCCATCGACAGCCGCAGCCTCGATGCCATCGCCGCCTTGGACGAGGTGCCTTTTCGGGCCCTTATCAGCGACAAGACATTGGATGCGGTGATGCCGGCCCACGTGATTTACCCGGCCCTGGACGACAAGCCGGCGTCCTCTTCCCGGCGCTGGCTGACCGAGCGGCTAAGGGGTGAGCTGGGCTTTGCAGGGCTTATCTTCTCTGACGACTTGTCCATGAAGGGCGCCCATAGCCTGGGAACCCCGGCCGAGCGTGCCAAGGCGGCTAGCCTGGCTGGCTGCGATCTGCTGCTGTGCTGTAACGACCCGGCCAACCATCCGCCAATACTGGCGGCCCTGGCCGATTCAGCCCCTGTCGCTCTTGGCGCCTTGGCGGCGAGGGCAGGGCAGGTCAGTGCCGACACCTTGGCCCGGGCTCAGGCGTTACTGGTTTCCATTACCAGGCCGCCGGTCTGACGGCGGGCCTGGAACAGGGCCCGGTCGGCCATTTCCAACAACTGTTCGTAGGGCAGGGCGTTGGCCGGTACCAGGCAGAAGCCCCCGGCATGCACCTCCAGGGGGCGGGCCAGCTCCCTTAACTCGCTCAGCAGGGCACTGACCAGGGTGTTGATGGCCTGGGGGCCGGGACCGGCCACTGCCACCATCAGCAACCGCTGGGACAGCCTGACAAAAAGGGCCTCGGGCATGCCGTGGCTGATGGCAGAGCGCAGCTCGGCGAAGCGGTCTGGGGCCAGCTTGCCAGGGCCAGAGAACTCCCACAGCACGACCGTCAAAAAGCCCCCGGCCTGGGCCTGCTGAGCCGCCATGGCGGCCAGGGTGGTGCGGCCCTGTATTTCGTCCTGCCACTGGTTGGCCTGGGGGCGCTGCCAGCCAAGGGGGGTGAACAGTTGCGGACTCTGCTGGCGGGCCAGCAGAGCGGCAATGAAAGAGGTGAAGCGGTGCAGGTGGTTGAAGTAGTTGTCCACCCAGTCGCCTCCCAGATCGCCGGTCAGCATCAAAGCGCCTCGGCTCAGGCCCTGATCTTTTAACGGCAGGGCCAGTACCTGACGCTGTTCGTCCAGGTAATGCTGGCCCTCACGTAGGGCCTTTTGGGCCGGTTCGCTGCTCCAAAGGGGCCAGACGCTGGCGTCCTGGGGCCAGTGGGCCCTTACCAGGATTTGCTCAAAAAGGGTGATGCTTTCCAGCCCCAGCTTGCGGCCCAGCAGGGCCAGGGCCTGTTGTAGCCCCTTGTCCAGGTCGTCATAGCGCTGTTCCAGCAAACCGGCCGCCAATTCTCCCATCAGTACTGCCAGTTCGTTTTCCTGGCGCAGCACTGCCGTCTGCCGGGCCACTTCGGCGGCCAGGTGCTGGTGCTGGTTGTCCAGTTCGGCCTTGGACGCAGCCAGGGCTGCCATCTGCTGGTCCCTCTCCAGATGGAGCTTGTTAAGGGCCTCGACCAGGGTGCTTAGCTCATCCTGTACCGCTTCCCTACGGTGCAGCTCAAAATGAGACTGACCCTCGCCAAGCTGGCTCGACAGGCTTTCCAAGTGCCGGGTGATCATGCGCCCCACCAACACCACGATCAGCAGGGACACCAAAAAGGTCTTGATGCCCTGGGTCAGCACCAGCACCACCGCATGTTCCCACAATTCTTCATAGATACGTTGGTAGCTGACCCCTATATCCAGTTGGGCCAGCTCCTGGGGGGGCCTGTTGACCGAGAAGAAAAAGTGGCGGTCGGCCAGTTGCACCTGGCCCAGGCTGGTCACTACCCCTTCGGTAGTGACCAGCCGTGCCGAGACCACGTCTGGCACCTGGGTAATGCCCAGCAGTTGCAGCTCGGTCTGGGACTGATCGAGATCCCAGACCGATTGGGTCAGGGCCGGCAAGGTAGTGGTGCGCAGTTGGCTGACCCGGTCATCCAGTTCTCTGAGCTCCTGCTGGTAACGGGCATAGAGGTTGACCCCCACAAACAGCAGGGTCAACACCGAGGAGTAGAGCATCACCATCCATAAAAAACGGGTGCCGAGGGGGATCCTTTTCATTGGGGCGCTCTTGTCTGCAAATCGAAGCGGTGGGGGCCGGGATAAGGGGTATGGACCTTGCTCATGGCCCTGAACTGAACCTGCTGCCAGTCCTTGCTGGCCATCAGGTCGAACAAGGGAGTGCCGGGCACCAGCAGGTGGAACAAGGGCAAGTGCAACTGCAGGCCGTCGTCCTTGGCAAAATCAAAACCGTTTTGATAATCCACCAGCAGCACCAGTGCCAGGCCAGGGGCCATGAAATGGCCGGCGGCCAGGGCCGAGATACTGCCCCCCTGGCGCAGCCGCAGGGCCTTGTCGGAACTGTTGAAGGTGCCCACCAGCACATCCTTACCCGGCACCTTGCCGGCGGCACGGATGGCGTCGATGGCACCGAAAGCCATCAGATCGTTGGCGGTCCAGACCAGCTTCAGGTCTGGGTAACGGCGCAACAGCTCTGTGGTTTGGCGTTGGGCCCTGGCCTGTTGCCAAAGGCCATAGCTGAGCTGGGCCAGATGGATGTTGCCCTGGGTGCGGCTGGCCTTCAGCAGTCCGGCCTGGCGCAGCAGGCCGGCCGGGGTGCTGCGGTCACCGCCAAGGGCCACCATGGTCGCCTGCTGGCCGGCCACTTGCGCTGCCAGGGCGCTGGCCACTTCCTCGCCGGCCTTGAGGTTGTCCGGTACCAGGCTGCCCAGCCAATAGGGATAACGTTGGCGGGGCAGGCCCATCTTCTGCTGCTGCACCTGGTCCAGGTCGTTCAATACCAGCATGACCGGGATGCGGGCCTTGTTGAAGCGTTTGACCAGCTCCACCCCCACCCCTTTTTCGTTGACCGCCAATACGAAGTCGGGGCGGGCCGCAATCACCGCATCGGCGGCGGCCAGCAATTGGCGGTGGTCACGGTCGCCGTGGCGAATGTCCAACGCCACCCCCAAGTCACCGGCGGCGGCCTGTAAGAAGGCATCGACATTGGCCCAGAACGGCTCGCTGGCGCTACCGGGGTTGAGAAACGCCACCCGAAGGTCGGCCTGGGCCGCCAGGGGGCTTAACAGCAGGAGTAGGAAGAGGAGGAGCCGCCGCATCAGTTATCCTTTTTAACAGGCATTTTACATGCTTTGGCAGCCCCTGAAAGTCATCTAACCGGCCGGATCTGCATCAACACCCCAAGGGCAGGGTGGTCGAAGTAGTGCCATTCACCGCTGCGCAGCCGGCGTTTTTGGCGCAAGGTCTTGACCAGCAGCGGCTGGCCTTCCCCTTGCACCGTCTTCAGATCCAAGGCCATGTCTACCAGCAGGTAATGGTCCAGGGCTACCTGGATTTGGCCACTGAGCTCGGGAAGGCTGACCAGCGCCGGTGCTGCTTCATCCAGAGGCTGGCTGTCGTCCATGGTGGTGTCGGCGATGACGACATCCAGGCTTTCCCCCTGGGGCACCGGCTCGGACAAGGCATATCCGCCCAGATCGCGGCCGGCTTCTACAGCCATGGGAGTGGCGTAGCGGGGCTGCTTGGGGGCCAGGCGCCAGCCGGTGTGCAACAGTACCCGGCCACCGGGCAGGCGGCGCAACTGGTTGGCGGCGCCATTGAAGTTAAGCTCGCCTTGGGTCAACAGCCTTGGCAGAACTGTATCGTCCTGGCTTGGGCCGCTGACTAAAGCCGGCAGGCTGGTGCAAGGCGCCGGGCACTGGGTCTTGATGGCGTCCAGCAGCAAAGAGCTGGTATTGCCCTGGGGCAGTGGTCTTGGGGGCCAGGTTTCGTCGCTGGTGTCCTGGCGGGCCACCACTACCACTTCCACATCAAAGACGGTGGCGGCCAGGGCCTGGGTGCTGAGCAGGGCGAAGAGTGCCCATCCTTTAAGCAGCTGTTGCATGTCGTGCCAGATCCTCCAGAAGTTGTTGCACGTCGCCCAGGCGTTTGGCCGGGTCATCCAGCTGTTTCATCACCTTGAAACGGCTGGGGCCATCGAGGCGATAGAGTGACGGTTTTTGTTGTAAAAGGCCAATGAGATAGCCGGGGTCGACCTTGGTCTGTTCAGAAAAGTCCAGGGTGATGCCGCTTTTGGCAGAGGCCTCTACCCGGCTTAGGCCAAGGGCATTGGCTCCCAGGCGAAGCTCGGTCACCGCAATCAGGTTTTTGGCGGCATCGGGCAAGAGGCCGAAGCGGTCAATCAGCTCGACGTTGAGCTCGCGAAGCTCCTCGCTGTCCTTGGCCGAGGCGATGCGTTTATAGAGCTGCAAACGGGTGCCCACATCGTGGATATAGTCGGCGGGCAGCAAAGCTGGCAGGCGAAGGTCCACCTCGCACTGGTTGGCCAGCACCCCGGTTAGGCTGGGCTCCTTGCCGGCCTTGAGGGCTTCGACCGCTTCGTCCAGCATGTCCATGTACAAGTCAAAGCCGATGGCGGCAATCTGGCCGCTTTGCTCGTCACCCAAAAGCTCCCCTGCGCCACGAATTTCCAAATCTTGGGTGGCCAGCAAAAAGCCGGCGCCAAGGGCCTCGAGGGACGAGATGGCGTCCAGACGCTTGATGGCGTCCTTGGTCATCCGTTTGGGGTTCGGCGTCATCAAGTAGGCATAAGCCTGGTGATGGGAGCGGCCCACCCGGCCCCGCAGCTGATGGAGCTGTGCCAGGCCCAGGCTGTCGGCCCTGTCCATGATGATGGTGTTGGCGGTGGGTACATCGATACCGGTTTCGATGATGGTGGTACACACCAAGAGGTTGTGGCGCTGGTGGTAAAAGTCCGCCATCACCTTTTCCAACTCGCGCTCGCGCATCTGGCCGTGGGCGATAGACACCCGGGCCTCGGGAATAAGGCCTTCGAGCATCTTGGCGGTCTCTTCGATGCTCTCCACTTCGTTGTGCAGGTAATAGACCTGGCCGCCACGGCGAATCTCCCGCAGCACCGCCTCGCGCACCAGGGCCTTGTCGAACTCCCGCACAAAGGTCTTGATGGCCAGGCGCCGGGCCGGGGCGGTGGCGATGATGGACAAGTCTCGTATGCCGGACATGGCCATATTAAGGGTGCGGGGAATGGGGGTGGCGGTCAGCGTCAGGATATCCACCTCGGCCCGCAATTTTTTGATGCTGTCTTTCTGGCGCACCCCGAAACGGTGCTCTTCATCGACGATCAAAAGCCCCAGGTGTTTGAAGCTGACATCTTTTTGCAAGAGCTTGTGGGTGCCGATCAGGATATCCACCTTGCCTTCGGCGGCGTCTTTCAAGATGGCCTTTTGCTCGGCCGGGGTCTGGAAGCGGGAGATGGCCTCGATACGCACCGCCACGTCGGCAAAACGGTCACGGAAGTTTTCGAAATGCTGCTGGGCCAGCAGGGTGGTGGGCACCAGCACCGCCACCTGCTTGTTGTTGGACACCGCTATATAGGCGGCGCGCATGGCCACCTCGGTCTTGCCAAAGCCCACGTCGCCGCAGACCAGGCGGTCCATGGCCTTGTTGCGGGTCATGTCCCGCACCACGGCGTCGATGGCGTCCTGCTGGTCGTCGGTTTCCTCGAAGGGAAAACCGGCGGCAAAGGCGCCGTAGCCCTCTTGGTCAAAGTGAAAGGCAAAACCGGGTTTGGCTTCGCGCCGGGCGTAGACGTCCAACAGTTCTGCCGCCACGTCGCGCACCTTCTCGGCGGCCTTGCGGCGGGCCTTTTCCCAGGTCTCGCCCCCCAGTCGATGGAGCGGCGGCTCCTCGGCGCCGGCGTAGCGGCTGATAAGGTTCAACGCCGCCACCGGCACATAGAGCTTGTCGCCCTTGGCGTATTCGAGCATCAGGTATTCGGTGTCGATGCCGCCGGCGCTTAAGGTCTCAAGGCCCATGTAGCGGCCCACCCCGTGCATGCGGTGCACCACGCTCTGGCCGATGGAAAGCTCGGCGAGGCTGCGGATAATGGCGTCGGTGTTGATGCCGTCATCGTCTTTTTTGCGGCGCTTTCGCTGCAACACCCGGGGGCCGGTCAGCGCCGCTTCCGGCACCAGCCTTAGCAGCTGGCCCTGGCACTGGATGATGCAGCCCGCTTCCAGGGGCGCCACCAAAATGCCGTGCCCGGCCTGGGGGGCGGCCAGCCAGTCGGCCAGTTTTTTAATGCGCGCCGGCTGGATACCGGCTTTGGCCAGCAGCACCGCCAGGGCTTCGCGGCGGCCTTCGGACTCGGCCACAAAGAGCACCGGGCCTGGGGTGCTGGCAAGCCAGTCGGTGAGCTTGTGCAGGGGCTGCTCGTGCTTGGCGTCGATGGCAAGCTCCGGCAAGGGCAGGGCGCCGGCGTCATGGACGCCGCCCTTGCCTTCCACCTGGTCGCCCTGATGCAAGGCCAGGCGCGGGTAATGATTTAAGGCGCTAAAACAGTCGCTGGCTTCCAAGAACAGGGTCTTGGGGGCGAGGATGGGGCGCAGCCGGTCGTGGCGGCGCTCCTCGAAACGGTATTCAAGGTCTGCCCAGAAGGCGGCCATGGCGCTTTCCAGGTCACCAATGGTGATGATCTGGCTGCCGTCCGGCAGGTAGTCAAAGAGGCTGGCGGTGTCCTCAAAAAATAGCGGCAGGTAATACTCGATGCCGGGGGGCTGCTGGCCCTTGGACACCTGCTGGTAGATGGACTCTGGCGCCGTGGGCGCGTCAAAGCGGGCCCGGTAGTGTTTGCGAAAGCGCTCTATGCCGATATCGGTCAGCGGAAATTCGTGGCCGGGCAGCAGGCGGATTTCTTCTACTTCGCCGGTGGAGCGCTGGGACTCGGGGTCAAAGCGGCGCAGGCTGTCCACTTCGTCGTCGAAAAAGTCCACCCGGAACGGGCTGGACTCGCCCATGGGGTAAAGGTCAATCAGGCCGCCGCGCACCGCGAATTCGCCGTGCTCCATCACCTGATCTACCAGCCGGTAACCGGCGTTGCTGAGCTGGCCGCGCAGGGTCTCCAAGGGCCGGGTTTCGCCTTTTTTAAGGAGCAAAGTGGCGCCGTCCACATAGCCGCGCGGGGCAATGCGGCCCAAAAGGGTGGTGACCGGCAGCACCATCAGCCCGCTTTGTTTCAACGGCAGCTGGTAGAGGGCGGTGAGGCGCTCGGAGATGATGTCCTGGTGCGGGGAGAAATTATCGTAAGGCAGGGTTTCCCAGTCGGGGAACAGCTGCACCTCGTCGGTGAGGGCACTGAGGGCTTCGACCAGGCGATTGGCGCTGGGGCTGTCGCTGGTGACCAGCAGGGTAAAACCCTTGTGGCGCTTGGTCGCTTCGAGTATGGCCAGCACCTGGGCGTCACCCGCCAGGTTGACCCAGTGTTGACGATCGCCGCCACGTGCCGGCAGCGCCAAAGATTCCAGTGCCTTCATTACGTCCTGTCTTGTTGTCTTACCCAAAAGCGCGGGCCGGGGCGGTTTGGCCACCCCGGCCCGTTTTCATCAATCGCGGTAGATCTTCAGCAGATCCCCGTAGTGGTCAATACGGCGGTCGCGAAGGTAGGGCCACCAGCGCCGCACCGACTCGCTCCGTGCCAGGTCCACCGGTACCACCACGCTCAGTTCCGACTCGGTGTCCGCTTCGAACAGGAACTCCCCCTGGGGGCCGGCCACAAAGCTGGTGCCCCAGAATTCGGTGCCGGGGCCACCGGCCGGATCAGACTCATGGCCAACCCGGTTTACCGACACCACAGGCACGCCGTTGGCGATGGCGTGGGCCCGCTGGATGGTGACCCAGGCATTGCGCTGGCGGTCCTGCTCGGCTTGGTCGTCGGCAGGGTTCCAGCCGATGGCGGTGGGATAGATGAGCAGCTCGGCGCCGCTCATGGCCATCAGCCGGGCCGCTTCCGGGAACCACTGGTCCCAGCACACCAGGATGCCGAGTTTTCCTACCGAGGTCTGGATGGGCTCAAAGCCCAGATCGCCGGGGGTGAAGTAAAACTTCTCGTAAAAGCCCGGGTCGTCGGGAATGTGCATCTTGCGGTATTTACCGGCGATGGAGCCGTCCTTTTCCAGCACCACGGCGGTGTTGTGGTAGATGCCGGGGGCGCGGCGCTCAAAGAGGCTGGTGACAATGACGATGCCCAGTTCTTTGGCCAGTTCCCCAAACAGCTCGGTGCTGGGGCCGGGGATGGCTTCAGCCAAGTCAAAAAGGTCGGTGTCTTCTACCTGGCAAAAATAGAGGCTGCGGTGCAGCTCTTGCAGCACCACCAACTGGGCGCCGTTCTCGGCGGCGTCACGAATGCCTTCGATGGATTTGGCCAGGTTGTCTTCCAGATTGCCAGTGCAGGCGTGCTGCACCAGGCCGACGTTGATGATGCTCATAGTTCCGCTCCGGGGGGCAGCAGGCTAAGGGTGCCCTGGGGCAGCTGCATGGTCACGCAGTGCAGGCTGCCGTGTTGCTTGATAAGGGGCAGGCAGTTCAGGCCCACCACGTCAAAGCCCGGGAAGGCTTCACTGATGGCCGCCAGGGCTTCGTTGTCCCTGTCGTCGTTGTAGACGGGGACCAGCACGGCGCCGTTACAAATCAAGAAGTTGGCATAGGTGGCCGGCAGGCGCTGGCCTTCGTCGTCATAGACTTCGAAGGGCCAGGGCAGGGGCACCAGCTTGTAGGGCTTGCCGTCGGCGTCGGTCATGGCCGCAAGCTCGGCTTCCATCTTCTGGAAGGCCTCGAAGTGCTCGTCTTGCTCGTCGTCACATTTAACGTAGGCGATGACGTTATTGGGGCACAGCCGCGCCAGGGTGTCGATATGGCTGTCGGTGTCGTCACCGGCCAGGTAACCGTGGTTGAGCCAGTTTATTTTCTCGGCGCCAAAATCGGCCTTGAGCTGGGCTTCAATCTGTTCTTTGGTCAGATGGGGGTTGCGGTTGGGGTTGAGCAAACACTCGCTGGTGGCCAGCAGGGTGCGGTCACCGTCGAACTCGATACCGCCGCCTTCAAGCACCAGATCTTTTTTCTCAACCGGCACCGCGAAGGCGCCCAGCTCAAAAAGGCGCTGGGTGATTTGGTTATCCAGGGTCGCGTCAAACTTGTTGCCCCAGCCGGTAAAGCTGTAGTCCAGCAGCTTGAGGCCTTCGGGGGTTTCCACCGTCAGCGGGCCGTGGTCACGGGCCCAGGTGTCGTTGCTGGCCACGCCGTAGACCATAAAGGCGTCGTCGCTGATGCCAAGGGCCAGCAGCCGCGCTTTGATGTTGTCGACTTCGTCTTCGGGGGCGGCGATAAGCACATCGGCGTAGTCGCTGATCACATAGGCCAGGGCTTCATACAACGGCAGGACTTCGTCCAGCATGTGGTCCCAGTCGGTGTTTTTGTGGGGCCAGGTGAGCAGAACCCCATCCAGGCCTTCCCATTCAGCAAGCAGACGTTGCACTTATGACTTCTCCTCGAGGCGCTCGCGGCGAGCGCGCAGTTGATCGCTTTGGGTTTGCAGTGCCAGGCGTACCAGGCGTTCCCGGTCCGGCTCCAGCAGGCTGACGAAATGAAAATAGGCCAGTTCCTGGTCCTGGGCGTCGAGGCGGGCATAGCCCTGCACCAGACCCACAGGCAAACGCAGGCTGACCTTGCATTGGTTGCCCTGGCACAGGGCCTTGGCCACCGAAAAACCACCGGCGCTAAAATGCACCGTCTGGTGCCAGTCGGTGGCCCCCAGCTGATCGCTCAGCACCTGGTCGGCCACCAGGGTCAGCTTCTGGCCAAACAGCTCAATGAGCCTGGCCAGGGGGCCTTGGCGATCGTCTTTGACCTCGGCCCAGAGCAACTGTTCCTGCTCTGCCAGAGCGTCGAGCTGGCGCTTGAGGGCCGGCTGTTCCCCGGCCAGGGCTTCTGCGTCCGGCAAGGTGGCGTCCGCCAGCCAGTCCAAATGGACATCACAGGCCAAATGGACACTGAAGTAGTCATCGAAAAGACGGTCGGCCATGGCGCCTTGCTGTTCATCCAGAAATAAGTCCCGTATTATCCCCTGACTTCCTTAACAAATAAAACCTCTAATAACGGGATGTTCCGACCAGCCTCGCTCTTCATCGCCACCCGCTACCTGCTGCGCGGCCAACGTGGCGGCTTTGCCAATTTCGTTAACCTCTTTGCCCTGTTCGGCGTGACCCTGGGGGTCATGGTGCTGATGGTGGTGTTGAGCGTGATGAACGGTTTCGAAAGCCAGCTCAAGACCCGGCTACTGGACAGGGTGCCGCACCTGGTGCTGAGCCAGGACCAGGGCTTTGCCGACTGGCAGCAAAGGGCGGCCCAGTTGGGCCAAAGCCCTGAGGTCAAGGCCGCCTTTCCCTATGTGGACGGGGAAGTGATGCTGCAAAGCCAGAACGGCCTGCAAGGAGGTTGGTTGCAAGGCTGGTGGCCAGGCACCGATCTCCCTGACTTGGCAAGGGCCCCCCGGGCTGGCCAGTACGAACTGGTATTGGGGGCCGGCCTGGCCCGCAAGCTGGACCTGCTGGTCGGCGACGTGGTGCGCCTTTACCTGCCGGGGCGCAGCCTCTATACCCCCCTTGGCCGGCTGCCGGCCCAGCGCCAGTTCACCGTGGTGGCGGTGGTGGATCTGGCCTCTGAACTGAACGACGTGCTGGCCATCACCCATTACAGCGACCTTCGCCGCCTTTATGGCCAGAGCCCGGAAGAGGTGAACAAGCTCAGGGTCACCCTCAAGGACCCCTTTGCAGTGCAGACCTTTGAACGCCTGGCCGCCAAGGGTGAACAGCTCTGGGATTGGCGCTCCCGCTACGGGGACTTTTTTGCCGCCGTGGCCCAGGAAAAACGCACCATGTCCACCTTGCTGGTACTGATCATCGCCGTGGCGGCCTTTAATATCCTGGCGGCCCTGGCCATGCTGGTGTCGGACAAACGCCGGGACATCGCCGTGCTGGCCGGCCTTGGCATGACCCCCAAGGCCCTCAAGCGCATCTTTGTGGCCCAAGGAATAGGCACCGGCCTGCTGGGCTCGGCCCTTGGCCTGTCCCTGGGCTTTTTGCTGACCGAACACCTGAACCTGGTGCTGGACGTGATTGGCTTGGGCGGGGTGGCCTGGGGCTATGGGCCCCAGGGGCTGCCGGTGGTGCGTGACCCGGTACAGATGGGCGTCATCGGTGCCTTTGTCATCTTGATCTGTGCCCTGGCGACCCTGGCTCCGGCCCATAGGGCCAGCCGTATCGACCCGGCCGTCGTGCTGACGGAACGCGATTAATAAGGCCTTTGGGCCACAACGAGGAACCACAGTGCTGCGTTGTCATCAACTGACCAAAATCTACCAGGACGAAGGCATGGAAACCGCCGTGCTGGGTGGGGTGAACCTGACCGTAGAGCCCGGCGAAACCCTGGCTATCGTCGGCTCGTCCGGGTCGGGTAAAAGCACCCTGTTGCACCTGATGGGCACCCTGGACCAGCCCAGCAGCGGCCAGTTGCAGTTCGAAGGCCAGGACATGCTGGCCTGGGACGAGGAAAGCCGCTGCCGCTTTCGCAACCAGAGCCTGGGGTTTGTCTACCAGTTCCACCACCTGCTACCGGAATTTTCCGCCCTGGAAAATGCCGCCATGCCGGCCCTTATCCACGGGGAAAGCCCGGCCAAGGCCAACGAGCGGGCCCGGATGCTGCTGGATAGGGTAGGGCTCAGCCACCGCCTTAATCACAGGCCCTCGGCCCTGTCTGGCGGTGAGCGCCAGCGGGTGGCCATGGCCAGGGCCCTGGTCAATTCCCCTCGCCTGGTATTGGCCGACGAACCCACCGGCAACCTGGACGAGGCCAGCGGCGAGCAGGTCTACCAGCTGATGCAGGAGCTGAACCAGGAGTTTGGCACCGCCTTTGTGGTGGTGACCCACGATAGGGGCCTGGCCGCCAAGATGAAGCGGGTGTTGGCCCTTAAAAAGGGAGTCTTGCAGGAAGCATGAGCCTGAGTCTGCATCTGGCCTGGCGGCAGTTCCGCCAGGGCCACCTCAACCGCCTGCAACGTTTCTTGCGTATTGCCGCCGTCAGCGGTGTGGCCCTGGGCTGCCTGGTGTTGGTACTGGTGCTGAGCGTGATGAACGGTTTTCAAAAGGTGCTGACCGAGCGCTTTTTGTCCCTGGTGCCCCAGGTGGAACTGATCGCCGTCAAAGGGGAACTGAAAAGGCCCAAGAGCCTCACCAGCCTGGCCGAGTCCAATGCCCAGGTGTTGGCGGTGGCGCCCTTTCGCAACATCAATGCCCTGGCGGTCAGCGGCGAACACCTCAATGCCCTGGCCTTGCGAGGCATCGACCTGGAAAAGGAAAAGCAGGTGTCGGGCATAGGCCGGCTTATCTCTGCCGAGATGACCCGTGATTTCGAGGCCAACCCCAACAGCCTTATCCTCGGCCAGGCCCTGGCCGACAAGCTCAAGGTCAAGGTGGGCCAGGAGCTGAGCATACTGGTGGCACCACCAGGCACCGGCGGCCTTTCAACGCCGCGCCGCCATCGCCTGACCCTGGTGGGGGTGGTGAAGGTGGGGGGACAGCTGGATTACAGCCTGGCCTACCTGCCCATCGCCACCGCCAACGGCTGGAAGGAAATGCAGCGCCCCGAAGGCCTGCGCCTGAAAGTGCGGGACGTCTTTGCCGCCGACCAGGTGGCAAGGGATGTGGGTTACCGGGCCCACGAAGGCCTGTACATGGACAATTGGACCCGCACCCAGGGCCACCTCTACCAGGATATCCAGATGGTCAGGGTGATCATCTACCTGGTGGTGGGCCTTATCATGCTGGTGGCCAGCTTCAATATCATTTCCCTGTTGATGGTGACGGTGCGCGAGGAAGCGCCGCAAATCGCCATGCTCAGGAGCCTGGGGGCTCGCCAAAGCACCATCACCGGCCTCTTCTTGTGGCGCGGCGGCATGCTGGGCGGCCTTGGGGTGGTGCTGGGGACAGGTCTTGGTCTGCTGCTGGCCATGGCGCTGCCGACCCTGGTGAGCGGGTGGGAACAGCTGACCGGCAGCACAGTGCTGGCCGGGGATATTTATTTCACCGACACCCTGCCCACCCAAGTCCACCTGGCCGACGCCCTGGTCACGGCGCTGTTGGCGCTGCTGGTGGCCCTGGCCGCAACCCTATACCCGGCGCTCCACGCCGCCAGGCTACAACCGGCAAGGGTGCTGTCGGGCGGCTAAGCTTGGCAGACAGGCCAATAAAAAGCCCCATCTTCGGATGGGGCTTTTTTTAACGCTCTTTGCGCTTTTGCCAACTGCGGGCCACCGAGTAGCGCCATAGCCAGGAAATACCAAAGTAGCCCACCAAGGCGGCAGTCAGAGCGCAGACGATACAGCCCAGCATAAAAGCCGGCCCTACCGACTCGAGGCTTTGCACCAACCAGTCCCAACTGGCCTCGAAGGCAAAATGGCGGGGTGGATTGCCCAGCAGCCAGGCACCGACCCGGTACACGGCGTAAAAGATGGGGGGCATGGTAATGGGGTTGGTCAGCCAGACCAGGGCAACCGACAGGGGCAGGTTGACCCTGAACATGATGGCCATACCGGCAGCCAGCAGCATCTGGAAGGGGATGGGGATAAAGGCACAAAAGAGGCCGACGGCAAAAGCACCGGCGGCGCTGCGGCGGTTGAGGCACCACAGGTTGGGTTCGTGCACCAGACTTCCGAAGATCTTCAGGTGCTTGTGGTTGCGGATCTTGGTGTGATCCGGCATGAACCGCTTTATTGTTTTCTTAGGCATGGGAACGTTTATTCACTCCAGGAAACCACATAAGGGATGCACGTTTTGCCTTTACTGACCTGGCTTTTGGGCCTGGTGACCCCTTTTCTCTGGGAACAGCTGCCAACCACAGGTACCACGGCGCTGCTCTGTGGCCTGGCGCTGCTGCTGTTGTGGTTGGGGTGGCAACGTCTGGCGGTTTTTCTGGTAGGGCTGTGCTACAGCTGTCTGTGGGGCAGCCTGACACCGGCGCCGCCGTTGCTTGCACAGGACCATAGCATAGAAGCGCGGGTTCTGGCAGCCGAGTCAGCACTTTATGTAGCAATTGAGGAACTTGATGACAAGGCGCTGGCGCCGGTCAAAGCGCGCCTTGGCTGGTACGCCGAGGAGGAGCGCCCCGAGCCTGGCCAGCGCTTTCGCGCCCAGGTGCGTCTCAAACCCCTGCATCACCGCCTTAACCCCGGCAGCAGGGCCCAGGCCCGCCGCGATGCTGCCATGGGGATCGCCTGGACCGGCTACGTGCGCCGTCTGGACAGCGTTGAGGGACAGGCCAGTTGGCAGCGCCGCTGGCACCAATACCTTGGGGAACGTTTGGCGGACTTTCGCCACCAGGGCCTGATGTTGGCCTTGCTGACCGGCGACAGGCGTGCCATCAGTGAACCGCAACGGGCCCTGCTGCAAGGCAGTGGCACCGCCCACCTGCTGGCTATCTCCGGTTTGCATGTGGCTCTGGTAGCAGGCCTTGGGCTCTGGCTTGGCCACCTGTTGCCCGGAAACGGCCGGCGCCTAGGCTGGCTGTTGGGGCTGGCCATGGCCGGTCTTTATGCTTGGCAGTCGGGGCTGGCGCCGCCGACCTTGCGGGCCCTGGTGGCGTTAAGTGCCTGGGTACTTTGGTTGGGGTGGCGCCAGCCGGTGATGGCCGGGCGCCTGTGGCTGGGGTTACTGGCCCTCTTTGGCACCCTGGACCCCTTGGTGCTGCTCGACAGCCGGCTTTGGCTGTCCTTTAGTGCCGTGGGCCTTATCCTGTTGGCCTTGTGGCGCTTTCCCAGCCGGGGCTGGCGGGCTTTGCTGGTGTTGCAGCTGGGCTTGGGGCTCTTGCTGTGGCCCTTGCAGTGGTGGCTGTTTGGCACAGTGCCGGCCTTTGGCCTGCTGGCAAACCTGGTGGCAGTGCCCCTGGTCAGCCTGGTGGTGATGCCATTGCTGCTGTTGGGTTTGGTGCTGCCCCTGGCTTGGCAGCTGGCCGATGGCGCCCTTGGCGCCTTGCTGTGGGGGCTGGCCTTTACCAACGGCAGCCTGCCCGGGCCCTGGCTGCTGTGGTTGCTGCTGTTACCGGTGGCGGCGCTGCCCTTAAGACGCCTGGCCCGGGCCATGTTGGCGCTGGCCCTGGCCGGGGCCTTGCTGTTAAGGCCCACGGCGCAGGGAGTGTGGTTTTTGGATGTGGGGCAGGGCAGTGCCACCGCCCTTATCAAAGGCCGGCAGATGCTGCTGGTAGACACCGGCCCCGGCCCCTGGGCCCTTGACGGTGCCCGCTATCTGGCGGCAAGCCGCAGCTTGGCGCTGATGGTGCTGTCCCACAGCGACCTTGACCACAGCGGCGGTGCCAGCGCTTTTAAGGTGCCGGTACTGGCCGGGCAAAGCGGCCCAGGCCAAGAGCCCTGTATCGGCGGCCAAGCGCTCCATTGGGGGGCAGAGCCGGTGGCGCTGCTGTGGCCCCCGGCAGGCTTTAAGGGCGAGGATAACGACCATTCCTGCGTGCTCTTTACCCATATCGCCGGCCACAGCCTGCTGCTGCCCGGTGATATCAGCCGGCGCAGCGAGGGGCGCCGGCCCTGGCCAAGGGCCCAGTGGCTGGCGGTGCCCCACCATGGCTCCTTGAGTTCATCGAGCCCCGATTTCATCCGCCAGGTGCAGCCCGAGCTGGCGGTTTTCTCCACCGGCAAGGGTAATGCTTTTGGCTTTCCCAAGGCGCCGGTACTGGCCCGTTACCGTGCGAGCGGGGCCCAAACCTGGGTTATTGGTGAGCAAGGGGCGCTTTTTTGTTCAGTTGAGGGTTGTCAGGGACTTAAGCGCTTTTGGTGGGAGGGCCAGGCGGTTGGCGTGGGACAACGCTAAGGCTACACTAGCGGCCTTGATTGCAATGAGCTGACAGCATGTCTGATAACGCGCCTTCCCGCCTGGGAACCTACAAACGCCTGCTCAAGTACACCATTCCCTTTCGCCTCGGCCTGGTTCTGGCCATCATCGGCATGGTGTCCAACGCAGGCTTTGAAGCGGCATTCCTCTACCTGATGGGCCCCTTCCTGGATAAATCCTTCGGGACCACAGCCGCTGCCGATAGCACCTCAGGCCTGGTCAACCCTGCCGGTGACCTCTTTATGCTGGCCCCCATAGTGGTCATCGTCCTGTTCCTGGCCCGGGGGGTCACCTCCTTTATGGCCAGCTACGGCCTGGCCTGGGTAGGCCGCCATGTGATCCGGGCGCTGCGCCAGGAACTCTTTGAAAAGATGGTGCGCTTTCCCATCAAGGAATTCGACAAGGCCACCTCTGGTAGCCTTATCTCCAAGATCACCTTCGACGTGGAGCTGGTGGCCAACTCCATCACCAAGGCGCTGCTGACGGTGGTTAAAGAAGGGGCCCTGGTCTTCTTCCTGCTCTACACCATGTTCACCTACAGCTGGGAACTGACCCTGGTGTTCTTCCTGGTGATACCGCCTATCGCCTTCTCGGTGAAAAAGGTCTCCACCCGTTTTCGTAAGCTCGGCTTGCAGATCCAGGCCGCCATGGGCCGGGTCACCGACAAGTCCGAACAGATGGTCAGCGGCAACAAGGTGATGAAGCTGTTCGGTGCCGAACAGATGGAGTCCGATCGTTTTGCCGCCATCAACAACAACAATCGTCAGCAAAATATGAAGGTGCTGGCCACCCAGGGCAGTTCCGATGCCTTTATCCAACTGCTGGCCGGTATTGGTTTGGCCATAGTGCTCTTTATGGCCGGCAAGCTGGCCGCCGAAGGCAAGCTGTCGGTGGGGGACTTTGTGGGCCTGGTGGGCGCCATGCTGGCCATGATGCGGCCTATCAAACAGCTGACCAACGTCAACTCCGAGCTGCAGCGGGGCATTGCCGCCGCCGAGTCCATCTTCGTGGTGCTGGACAAGGACATCGAAGTGGACAACGGCACTCTGACCCTGGACAGGCCCCAAGGGAGCCTGGCCTTCGAGGATGTGGTGTTCAGTTACCCGGGTAAGGACGAGCCGGCCCTCAAGGGCATCAACTTCCAGGTACCGGCCGGTAAGACGGTGGCCCTGGTGGGGCGCTCTGGTTCCGGCAAGACCACCATCAGTTCGCTATTGACCCGTTTTTACGATATCGACAGCGGCCATATCCGCCTCGACGGCCATGACCTTCGCGACTACAAGCTCAAGGACTTGCGCCGCCAATTTGCCGTGGTCAGCCAGCAGGTGTATCTCTTCAACGACACCATTGCCGCCAATATCGCCTATGGCCTGGAAGGGGATGTCAGCCGCGAGGCCATCGTCCAGGCGGCCACCACCGCTCACGCCATGGAGTTTATCGAGCGCCTGCCCGAGGGCCTGGATACCGTGATCGGTGAAAACGGCGTGATGCTGTCCGGCGGCCAGCGCCAGCGCATCGCCATCGCCCGGGCCCTGCTGCGGGACGCGCCGCTGCTGATCCTCGACGAGGCCACCTCGGCTCTGGACACCGAGTCCGAGCGCCATATCCAGGCCGGCCTCGAGGCCTTGCAGCAAAACCGCACCGCCCTGGTCATAGCCCACCGCCTGTCCACCATCGAGAAGGCCGACCAAATTCTGGTGCTGGACCATGGCACCATCATAGAGCAGGGCAACCATGAGCAACTGCTGGCCAAGGACGGCGCCTACGCCGGCCTGCACAAGATGCAGTTTGGGAGTTAAATGGATTTTTGGTACCAAAGGGCCGGCTGGCGCGCCTGGCTGCTGCTGCCCCTGACCGGCCTGTTCTGGCTGATAAGCGCCCTGCGCCGCCAGCTTTTTGCCCAGGGCCTGAAAAAGGCCTATAGGCCGCCGCTGCCGGTCATAGTCGTAGGTAATCTGTCGGTGGGGGGCAACGGCAAGACCCCTGTGGTGCTGGCCCTGGCCGAATACCTGCAACAGGCCGGCCTCAAGCCCGGCCTTATCGCCCGAGGCTACGGCGCCAAGGGGCCCTTCCCGGCCCTGGTAGCCGAAGACAGCCCCGCCACCCAGGTAGGGGACGAGGCGCGGCTGCTGGTTAAACGCAGCGGCCTGCCCATGGCGGTGGGTGGCGACCGGCGGGCGGCTATCGAGTTGCTGCTGGCCCAGCACCAGCTGGACGTCATCATCTGCGACGATGGCCTGCAGCATTACGCCCTGGCACGGGATATCGAAATCGTGGTGATGGACGGCCAGCGCCTGCTGGGTAACGGCTACCTGCTGCCCTCAGGGCCCCTGCGCGAAGGCCCCTGGCGCCTGGACGGGGTGGACTTTGTGGTGGTTAACGGCAAGGACGCGGCCGCCGGCCAGTTTGCCATGGGCCTGACCCAAAGCCTGCCGCGCCGGGTCAAAGACGACGCCCCCCTGGACTGGCAAGTGCTGGGGGACGAGGTAAGCGCTGCCGCCGGTATTGGCAACCCGGGGCGGTTTTTCGACAGCCTCGGCCAGCGCGGCCTCAAGCTCAAGCAGACCCTGGCCTTTGCCGACCATCACGGCTTTGGCCCGGAGGATTTCAAGGGGGTAGAGGGACCCCTGGTGATGACCGAGAAAGACGCGGTCAAGTGCCAGGCCTTTGCCGCCGACCATTGGTATTATGTGCCGGTAGAGGCGGCTTTTACGCCGGATCTGCGCCAGGCCGTATTGGACACCCTAAGGAGCCGTCATGGCCTTTGATAAGCGATTGCTCGACATCCTCGCCTGCCCCCTGTGCAAAGGCAAACTCAAGCTGGATGAGGAAAAACAGGAACTGTGCTGCAGCTTTGACAAGCTGGCCTACCCCATTCGTGGAGACATCCCGGTGATGCTGCCCGATGAGGCCCGCAAGCTGAGCCTGGACGAGGTGCTGCCTTGAATTTCCTGGTGGTGATCCCGGCCCGCTACGCCTCGACCCGGCTGCCGGGCAAACCGCTGCTGGCGGTGGCGGGCAAGCCCATGGTGCTGCACGTACTGGATAAGGCCCAGGCCGCCGGTGCCCAGCAGATCTGGGTGGCCACCGACGACGACAGGATACAAAAGGCGGTCCAGGACGCCGGGGGCCAGGTGATGATGACCCGTGCCGACCACGAGTCGGGCACCGATCGCCTGGCGGAAGTGGCCGAAAAACTGGGCCTGGCTGACGACACCATAGTGGTCAACGTCCAAGGAGACGAGCCCCTGGTGCCCCCGGCGGTAATAGCCCAGGTGGCCCAGTTGCTGGCCGACCACCCACAGGCGGCGGTAGCCACCCTGGCCACCCCCATCGAAGACGAGGCCGAGGCGGTCAACCCCAACGCCGTCAAGGTGGTGACCGACAAGCAGGGTTTTGCCCTCTACTTCAGCCGCGCCTCTATCCCGGCTCAGCGCAACCGCCTGCTGGCGGGGCAGGGGCCCATGCTGGAAGGGGGCCTGCTGCGCCGCCATCTGGGGATCTATGCCTACCGGGCCGGCTTTTTGCGCCGCTACACCCAGCTGGCGATCAGCTCCCTAGAGCAGCTCGAATCCTTAGAGCAGCTCAGGGTGCTGTGGCACGGTGAACGGATCATCGTTGCCGACGCCTGCCAGCTGCCGCCGGCCGGTATCGACACCCAGGCCGATCTGGACAGGGTCAACCAGCTATTGGGCCACTAAGCCTTGTAGAAAGCCGCCTAAGGGCGGCTTTTTTCATGGGGGTAGCTGATGATGTTGTGGAAGGTCACCGGCACCAGGCCGCGATTGGCGTAGCCGTGGGGCCGGTCAGCCTCAAAGCGCCGGCCCTGGCCCGCCGGCACGGCCTGCCACTGGCCGTCTGCAAAGATCTCCAGGCTGCCATCGAGGGGCACCACCTGCTCCACCACCCCTGGCCTGTGGGCTTCGGAGCGGCGTTCAAAGCCTGGTGCCAGGGTAATGGCGAACACCTCAAAACCCAATTGGGGGTCGTAGGGGAACAGGGTGGTGACCTGCATCTGGGCGGCATCGGCCAGGGGTGAGGGGCTGCCGGCCAGCAAGAAGGCCGAAAACGACAGGCCAAAACCGGTGGCCAGCTTCCAGAGGGTCGCCACCGTGGGGCTGGACTCCCCCCGCTCAATCTGCCCCAGCATGGCCTTGGACACGCCGGTCTTGTCGGCGGCCACCGTCAGGCTCCACCCCCGCTCCTGGCGGGCCGCTTTCACTCTCTGCTGTATTTGTCGGTTTAATGGATCCATGGGGAGCTTGTGCGTTATAGCGCACGGCGGTAGGCTGTGCGTTATAGCGTACAAGGGTGCCGCCGGCACCACAAGGAGGCAGTGATGACAAAAGCCCTGGCACCCAGCCACCTGGCCGCCGGCCTGGTGGCGGTATTGGTGGGGTTTACCAGCTCGGTGGCCATTATCTTCCAGGCGGCCCAGGCCGCCGGTGCCGACAGCGGCCAGATAGGCAGCTGGATCCTGGCCCTGGGCCTGGGGATGGGGCTGACCTCGGCCGGCTTTTCCCTCTGGTACAAGGTGCCGATACTGACCGCCTGGTCCACCCCGGGGGCGGCGCTGCTGGTCACCGCCCTGGCCGGGCACAGCCTGGCCGAGGCCTACGGTGCCTTTATGCTGTCGGGGCTGCTGATCCTTCTTTGCGGTGTCAGCGGCCTTTTTGCCCGGGTCATGGACAGAATTCCCCTGGCCCTGGCCAATGCCCTGTTGGCCGGTATCCTGCTGCAGTTTGGTCTGGGCCTTTTCAGCCATCTGCAGGCCAGCCCCTGGCTGGTGGGCCCCATGCTGCTTTGCTACCTGCTGGCCAAACAATGGCTGCCCCGTTACGCCATGTTGCTGGTGTTGTTGACCGGCTGCCTGGTGGCCTGGCTGCAGGGGGGCTTTGGCACTGGGGCCGTGGCCTTGGCGCTGGCCATGCCCCAATGGCAATGGCCAGCATTTTCTTGGCAGGGGGCCTTTGGGATTGCTCTGCCGCTGTTTGTGGTGACCATGGCGTCGCAAAACCTGCCGGGGGTGGCGGTGCTGCGCAGCCAAGGCTACCAGGCCCCCATCTCCCCGGTATTGACCGGCACCGGCCTTGCCAATGTGCTGCTGGCGCCCCTGGGGGGCTTCGCCTTTAACCTGGCCGCCATTACCGCTGCCATCTGTATGGGGGAGCAGGCCGACCCAGAGCCGCGCCGGCGCTACAAGGCGGCGGTGGCGGCAGGGGGCTTTTATCTGCTGGCCGGGCTCTTTGGGGCCAGCATAGTGGCGCTCTTTGCCGCCATGCCGCTGGCCCTGGTGATGGCCCTGGCTGGCCTTGCCTTGCTGGGGACCCTGGCCGCCAGCTTGAAGGGAGCACTGGCCGACCCCCATTACCTGGAACCGGCCCTGGTCACTTTTCTGGCTACCGCTTCGGGCATGACCCTATGGGGGGTGGGCAGCGCCTTTTGGGGCATGGTGCTGGGCGGCATTTGCCTGCTCTTTAAGCCCCGCTAAGGGCCTGGCCCAGGGCGGTAAAGTAGTGGGCAAAGGCCTGCTGGCAGCGGCGGCGGTGGCTGCCCTGGGGATAGGCTCCCTGGCGGGCCGCCTCGCTTTGCCGGGTTCCTGACACCAGGTAACGGTTGGATACCTCATCATCATCCTGCACGAAGGCCTCAAAGGCCCGGGCCAGCAGTTCTGTGGGCTGGCTGAAATAGGGCCTGCCCCGCCCTTTGTCCAGCGCCAGGGCCCGGGTCATATAGTCGCTGGGGCTTTGGCCGTCTTCGCTTAGCAGTACCGTCTTCAACACCCCATGGAGCAGCTGGTTGAGGGGATGGGGGCGAAAGTTGGGCCTTGCCAGCCACAGGTGTGAAGCCATGGCCCTGGGGGAAGCGTCCGGGTAGAGCTTGGTGGCCATATGATGATCAAAGGCGTGCCAGAACTCATGGGCCAGGGCGCCGCCGCCGGCGTTTTTGGCCAGGGCCAGAATACGGGTGGCAGGTTCATAGTGGGCCTGGGCACTTAGCTGGCCCCGGCTGCCGAAGGCCAGCTGCAATTGCCCCCGCAACCCCAGCACTGCTGGCGGCACCTTCAACACCCAGGCCAGGTCGGCCAAGGCGTCAAACACCAGGTTAGCCGCCAACTGCTGTTCTTCGGCGCTGACCCAGGCCCCCACCCTGACCCCGGCCAGGGCAAACTGGTCCCTGACATCGGCAAAACTGCGGTCTTCCCCGAAGCGGTAATCGGGGCCCCGCCTGAAGTAGGGTTTGTGCAGCCTGGACAGGCCCTGGTCGGTCACGTCATTGCCTTTAAGAAGCTGGCCTGGGGCCGGAGGATGAGGTGCGTCAATTTTCTGTGCTTTTTTGGCCTTTGGCAAAGCAAAGTGCCAAGCCCTTGCTATAACTAGGACAAATGTTAACAAACGCTAAACATGACATCACTGACCTTACCCGAACGCTTGACGGTGGCCCAGGTGCAACCGTTATGGGCCGACTGGCAGGCCCTGACCGAGGCCGTTATCGACATTGACGGGGCAGCAGTGACCCAGGTGGATGTGGCGGGCCTGCAATTGCTGCTATGCCTGGCCCAGGACCGCACCCTGACCTGGACTGCCTGTAGCCAGCCCCTTTACCAGAGCCTGGTACTTGCCGGTTTAGACGACGCCTTTTCTCTTCCAGCCATATAGGGACATTGCATGACCAGCATTCTTGCCGCCGACGACTCCGCCTCTATTCGGGAAATGGTGCAGTTCACCCTGGAGAGCGCCGGCTACCAGGTGCAATGCGCCGAGGACGGGGCCAAAGCTCTGGCCCTGGCCCAGACCCGCCAGTTCGATGTGGTGATCTCCGACGTCAATATGCCGAACCTGGACGGCATTGGCCTGACCAAGGCCTTGAGGGCTTTGCCGGCCTACCAGTTCACTCCCATCCTTATCCTCACCACCGAAAGCTCGCCGGAAAAGAAAGCCGAAGGCAAAGGGGCCGGCGCCACCGGCTGGATCATCAAGCCTTTCAACCCCGAAACCCTGCTCAAAACCCTGGATAAAGTGCGCTAGAGGCCATCATGGAACTGGACATGGACCGTTTCCGCCAGATCTTCTTGCAAGAGTGTGCCGAAAACCTGGCGGTGCTGGAGTCCGACTTGCTGGCCCTGGAAAGGGGCAGCGGCGACGAGGACTGTATCCACCGGGTATTCAGGGCCGCCCATTCCATCAAGGGCGGGGCCGGTACCTTTGGCCTCAAGGCCATGAGTGGCTTTACCCATCATCTAGAAACCCTCCTTGACGAGCTACGCAGCGGCAAGCGCAGCATCGACGCCAACCTGGTCAGCCTGATGCTAAAGGCCACCGACGTCATCGCCCAGATGCGCGGCGACGCCGAAGGGGGCGGTGAAGGCCAAAGCCCGGAGGCGGACGCAGTGCGGGGGCAGCTGGAAGCGGCACTGGGCATGGCGGCCGCGCCCCCGGAGCAGGCCAAGGCCAGCGCCGCCCAAGGCAGCGGCGATTGGCAGCTGGTGATGCAGCCCCACGGCGACATCTTGGCCAGCGGCAACGAACCCCTGCGCCTGCTGCGTGAGCTGGCGGCACTGGGGTTCAAGGTCATCTCGGTGTCTCTGGGAGCGCTGCACCAGGGCAACTACCAGCCGGAGCATTGCTATCTTGGCTGGACCTTGGCCGGGCCCGGCCAGATCCCCGAGGCCGATATCCGCGAGATCTTCGAATGGGTGGAAGACGAGTGCGACATTAGCCTGAGCCGCCAGGCAGGCCCCGCTGAAGCCGCCCCCCAGCCTCAGGCAGAGGCAAAGGCCCAGGTGGCCGAAGCCAAGGCGGCTCCCGAGCAAAGTATCCGCATCGATATTCGCAAGATTGACGCCCTTATCAACCTGGTAGGAGAGCTGGTGATTACCCAGTCCATGCTGGCGTCCCTAGAAGGACTGGGGGGAGAGGCCATAGAGGAGCGGTTTAGCCGGGGCTTGTCACTGCTGAAAAGCAATACCAAGGCCCTGCAGGAAAGCGTGCTGGGGATCCGCATGTTGCCCATCAGTTTTGCCTTTAACCGCTTTCCGCGCCTGGTACGGGATTTGGCCAAACAGCTAGGTAAGGACGTGGACCTTAAACTGGTGGGTGAGCAGACCGAACTGGACAAGACGGTGCTCGAGCGCATCGGTGACCCCTTGGTGCACATGGTGCGAAACGCCCTGGACCACGGCATAGAACAGCCAGGCCAGCGCCGTCAGGCCGGTAAGAACCCCAAAGGTACCCTGACCCTGTCCGCCTGCCACGAAGGAGGCAATGTGGTCATCGACATCCGCGACGACGGCGCCGGCCTTAACAAGGAAAAGCTCTGGCAAAAAGCCTGCGAAAAGGGTCTGCCCCTGACCCAGGAGCACAAGCTCGAAGAGCTCAGTGACGGTCAGGTTTACGACCTTATCTTCGCCCCCGGTTTTTCCACGGCTGCGGCGGTGTCGGACCTGTCCGGCCGTGGTGTGGGCATGGACGTGGTCAAACGCAACATCAGCGAGCTGGGGGGCAGCGTCGAGATCCAGTCCCAACTGGGGCGCGGCACCCTGTTTCGCATCCGCCTGCCCCTGACCATGGCGATATTGGACGGCCAACTGGTGGCGGTGGGGGACGAGCTGTTCGTCATTCCCCTTATCAATATCGTCGAGTCCCTCAAAGTGGAACCCGACTGCCTGCTCAAGGCCGGCGGTGGGGTGGTGTTCTACCAGCTCAGGCAGGAAATGCTGCCGGTGATCTGGCTGGCCGAGTTACTGGGCACCCAAGGGGAGCCCGGGCCGCTGCCACTGCTCTGTGTGGTCGAAGCGGCGGGGCGCAAGCTGGGGCTGGTGGTGGACGCCCTGTTGGCCCAGCAGCAGGTGGTGATCAAGTCCCTGGAGCAGAACTTTCGGCGCCTGCCGGGGATCTCCGGGGCCACCATACTGGGGGACGGCCAAGTCTGCCTTATCCTCGACGTGCCCGGCCTGGTATCCCGCCAGGTGGGCCGGGACAGCGACAGCGCGGCGGTCAGCGCCGCCTAGGAGCCAACAATGGAATGCCTCACTTTCCTGCTGGGAAAAGAGCGTTTTGCGGTGGATATCCTCAGGGTCCGGGAGATCAGGGTCTGGTCCCCTCCCACCCGGCTACCGGCTGTACCTGCCTACGTCAGCGGCGTCATTAACCTGCGCGGCATGATAGTGCCCATCCTTGACCTGCGCCAACGCTTTGGCCTGGGAGAGCGCCAGTACGACGCCAACACCGTCACCCTGATCCTTGGCAACGGCGAAGAACGGCTGATGGGCCTGGTGGTGGATGCCGTGGCCGACGTCTTGGCCCTGGCTGACCAGGACAGGGTCGCCACCCGCCTGGGCCACAGCGCCGTGCTGCCCTTTTTGCAATACCTGGTGCGCCACCAAAAACAGGTGGTGGCGGTGCTGGACGTGGACGCCCTGATGGACCTGGACAAGGTACCCAACCTGGAGGACGGCCATGCTGCATGACCTGTTGACCTTCCACTGCGCCAACGACTGCTTTGCCCTGCCCATCGACGTGGTGCGGGAGATCCGTGGTTGGCAAAAGACCCGCAAGGTGCCGGACGCACCGCCCCATCTGCTGGGACTGGTGATGCTAAGAGACAACTCCATGCCGGTGCTGGATCTGGGCCGGCGCCTGGGCCTTGGCGCCACCAAGGTCGAGGCCACCACAGTGGTGATCGTAGTGCAGCAGGGCCAGGGTCCTGCCCTTGGCCTGGTGGTGGATGCCGTGGCCGACGTGTTGCAAGTCAGCGAGGGTGATCTTAAGCCTGCGCCGCAAATGGGCCAGTGCCTGGCCCAGGGCGCCGTCAAGGGCGTGCTGGGCCGGGGCGACGAGATGCTGCTGTTGTTAGACGTAGAGCACCTATTTGATTTTGATGAAATTTTTAGCCTGGTAGACAGCGCTTTCTCAAAGGAGGAGAGCCACTCATGTCCGTAACTACTTCGATGCGTAAACTGGGGCAACTCTTTTCAAGGCAAAGCGGCCGGCTGGGACTGCGCCGGGACGACGACAAGGGCATCAGCAAGGCCCACCTCAAGGCGGCCCTGGACTCGACCCAGACCGCCATGATGATTGTCGACCGGGATCTGCTGATTACCTACGTCAACCACCAGAGCCTGGTGCTGTTCAAGAACAACGAGGCGGTCTTTCGCAGCATTTGGCCCGAGTTCAAAGCCAGCAGCGACTACCTGATGGGTCGTTGTATCGACGGCTTCCACAAAGACCCGAGCCACCAGCGCAAATTGCTGGGAGACCCGAAGAACCTGCCTTACCAGACCGACATCACCATAGGCCCCCTCAAGCTGGAACTGACGGTGGGGGCCATCATGGACGCCGAAGGCCGCTATGTGGGGTCCAGCCTGGAGTGGGCCGATGTGACCGCCCTTCGCCAGCAGGAGGCCGACATCGCCCGGCTGCACTCGACGGTGGACCAAATTCAGACCGCCATCGTCACCATCGACCGGGATTTTCTTATCACTTACGTCAACCAGGCGTCCCTTAACCTGTTCCAGAAACACCAGGGGGCCTTTCGCCAGGTCTGGCCTAATTTTGCCGCCGAGGAAAATTGGCTGCTGGGGCGCTGCATCGACGAGTTCCACCAAAAACCCGAGCACCAGCGCAAGATGCTGGCGGACACCTCCAAGCTCCCATACAGCACCGATATCCGCATCGGTGAGGTGATCATCGAGCTGAACGTGTCCTCCATCCTCGACGGTAAGGGCGGTTATATCGGTAACACCCTGGAATGGCGGGACGTCACCGACGAGCGGGCTCGCCAGCTGGAAGTGGGCCGGCTCACCTCGGCGGTGATGGGCATGACCACCAACCTGATGATGGCGGACCTGGACGGGCGCATCGTCTACATGAACCCCTCCCTGGTCAAACTCCTTAAAAGCCGCGAGCGGGCCCTGGCCGATATCTTCCCTGGGTTCCAGGTGGACAAGCTGCTGGGGGAAAACATCGACCGCTTCCACAAGCAGCCCAGCCACCAAAGGGGCATCATCGGCAACCCGGACCGGCTGCCCCACACCGCCCAGATAGCGGTGGGGGAGCTGGAATTCGAGCTTATCGTCATCGCCATGCGTGACCATCAGGGCAAACACATCGGGACCGCCGTACAGTGGCTGGACATCACCGAAGTGCAAGATGCCCAGCGCCAGGTGGCCAGCCTGATCGCCAAGGCCACCGACGGCCAATTGGGCGAGCGCATCGACGTCAGCCGTTACCAGGGCTTTATGCGGAACCTGGGGGAAGGCATCAACAGTCTGCTTGAGGCCATAGTGCACCCCATAGACCAGAGCATCAGGGTGATGAGCGCCATGGCCAAGGGAGATCTCAATAGCGGCATGTCCGACGCCTTCGGCGGCGAGTTCGGCCGCCTGGCCAGCGCCGTCAACACCAGCATCGAAAACCTGCGGGACATGGTGGCGCAGATCAACACCGCCGCCGCCAAGGTCACCAACGCTTCCACCGAGATTGCCCAGGGCAACAACGACCTGTCCCAGCGCACCGAGGAGCAGGCCTCCAGCCTGGAAGAAACCGCCGCCAGCATGGAAGAGTTGTCGGCCCAGGTGAAAAGCAGCGCCGACAATGCCCGTCAGGCCAGCCGCCAGGCCCAGGACGCCATGGACAGGGCCAGGGACGGTGGCCAGGTGGTCACCCAGGCGGTGGACGCCATGACCGAGATCGAAAGCGCCAGCCGCAAGATCGCCGACATCATCGGTGTCATCGACGAAATCGCCTTCCAGACCAACCTGTTGGCCCTTAACGCCGCCGTCGAAGCGGCTAGGGCCGGTGAACAGGGCCGGGGTTTTGCGGTGGTGGCCTCGGAAGTCCGCAACCTGGCCCAGCGTAGCGCCGGGGCGGCCAAGGAGATCAAGGCCCTTATCCAGGACTCGGTAGCCAAGGTGTCCCAGGGCTCCAAGCTGGTGGGTGACTCTGGCCATCGCCTCAGCGAGATAGTGGCCTCGGTGGAAGAGGTGACCAAGTTGATGAAGGAAATCGACATGGCCAGCCAGGAGCAGGCCACCGGCATAGACGAAGTCAGCCGCGCCGTCACCCAGATGGACGAGATGACCCAGCAGAACGCCGCCCTGGTGGAAGAGGCCGCTGCGTCCTCCGAGTCCTTGCTGGACGAAGCCCGCCAGTTGGTGCAGCTGATGGCCTTTTTCAATGGTGAAATGGTGACCCAGACCGAGCCGGCCCAGGCGGCCCGCAAGGCCGCTCCCAAAGCGATAGCCAAGGCGGCGCCCCGCAAGGCGGCCAAGGGCTCGTTGGCCGATGAGGGCGAAGAATGGGAAGCCTTTTAAATCCGCCGGACGGCTTTGTCTTTACCGGCCAGGATTTTGCCTACATCAAGGACAGGATCTTCGCCCTGGCCGGTATCCGGCTGTCGGACCAAAAGGACAAGATGGTCTACAGCCGCCTGAGCCGGCGGATCCGCGAGCTGGGGCTGGGGGACTTTGCCCAGTACTGCCTGCGCCTGGAACACGACAGGGACGAGCAAATCCAGTTCATCAATGCCCTGACCACCAACAAGACCCAGTTCTTTAGGGAAGGGCACCACTTCGATTTCTTGGCGGCCATTGCCGAGGATCATCCGGCGCCACTGCGCATTTGGTCTTCGGCCTGTTCCACCGGTGAAGAGCCTTATTCCATCGCCGCCCAATTGGTCAGCCTGGGGCGGAGGGAAGACCGGATCTTGGCCACCGATCTCAACACCCAGGTGCTGGCCACTGCCCAAAGCGGGCTTTACGACGTCAACGAGGCGGCGTCCATCCCGCCGGGAATACTGGCCGACACCTTTCTCAAGGGCCGGGGGGACCAGGCCGGCTGGATGCGTCCCTGCCGCCAGGTCCGCGACAGGGTGACCTTTCGCCAGCTCAACCTCATTGGCCCCTGGCCCTTTCGCCACAAGTTCAACCTGATTTTTTGCCGTAACGTGATGATTTACTTCGACAGGCCCACCCAGGCGACGTTAATAGAGCGCTTTTACCAGCAGTTGGAGGACGGGGGCTTTTTGCTGCTGGGCCATGCCGAAGGATTGGACAAGCACCAGCAGGGTTTTGTGTCCCTGGGCAAGACCATTTACCAGAAGGTGGCCGTTTGACCCTGGCCAGCAGCTGTTTTTTCGACCCGACCCGTGGCCGCACCCTGGTCAAGGTGTTGCCCGGCGAATACTACGTGACCGCCGGCCAGGAGCTGATCGGCACCACTTTGGGGTCCTGCGTCTGTGCCTGTCTCTGGGACGGGGAAGCCGGGGTAGGGGGGCTTAACCACTTTATGCTGCCGGAGGCAAAAGGGGGCCTTGGGCCCCTTTCCCAGGCCAACCGGTATGGAACCCATGCCATGGAAAGCCTGGTCAACGGCCTGCTGGCCCTGGGAGCCAGGCGTGACAGGTTGCAGGCCAAGCTTTTTGGCGGCGGCCAGATCTACGGTGAAGGGCGCATCGGCGATCAGAACATCGCTTTTGTGGAGGCCTTTGTGGCCAAAGAGGGTATCAGGGTATTGGCTCGTTCCCTTGGTGGCCAGCAGGCGCGCAAAGTGCTGTTCGAGCCCTGCGACGGCCGGGCCTGGGTCAAGCACCTAAGGAAACTGGCCAACGACACCCTGGTACTGAGGGAAGACCAGCTGGCCCGGCAGCTGGCCATCAAGGAAGACGGCAAGGTGGAGCTATTTCGATGATTAAAGCGCTGGTGGTGGACGACTCGGCCCTGATGCGGGCCCTGATTGGCGACATCCTCAATAAGGATCCGGGTATCACAGTGGTGGGAGAAGCGGCGGACCCTTTCGAAGCCAGGGAAGCCATCAAGGCCCTCAAGCCCGATGTGCTGACCCTGGATATCGAGATGCCCAAGATGAACGGCCTGACCTTCCTGAAAAACCTGATGCGCCTGCATCCGCTGCCGGTGGTGATGGTCTCCACCCTTACCCAGCACGGCGCCGATGTTACCCTCGAAGCCCTGGAGCTGGGGGCGGTGGACTACGTACCCAAACCGTCCGGCGGGGCTACCGCTGCTCTGGTGGCCTATGGGGAGCTGCTGCGGGAAAAGGTCAAGGTCGCGGCGGGGGCCAACCTGCAGCAGCGCCAGGCCCTGCCCAGCCACCCGGCATTCGGGGTCAACCCCCGCAAGCTCGAAGCCATATTGATTGGCGCCAGCACCGGCGGCACCGAGGCGGTCAAACGGGTGCTATGCCAGTGGCCGGCGCTGATGCCGCCGATCCTGGTGGTGCAGCACATCAGGCCCTTTTTCTCCAGCGCCTTTACCCGCCACCTCAACAGCCTCACCCCCCTGGATGTGCAGGAGCTGACCAAGGACACCCCAATCAAACCGGGGCAGGTTTGGGTAGCGCCCGGCGACCGGCACATGCGCCTGGTACGCCGCAGCGGCGCCCTTTGGGCCCAGGCCTTTGACGATGAGCCGGTGGGCCGGCACAGGCCGGCGGTGGACGTATTGTTTTCATCGGCGGCCGAGACCGGCTGCGGCCGCATGTTGGCCATGTTGCTGACCGGCATGGGCAAGGACGGGGCCGAGGGTATGGTCAAACTGGCCGCAGGAGGTGCCACCAACTGGGTCCAGGACCAGGCCAGCTCGGTGGTGTGGGGCATGCCAAGGGCGGCCTGGGAAGCGGGAGCCGCCAGCGGCCAGTATTCCTTGGACCAACTGGCCGCCAAGGCCCTGAAGTTGCTGGCCTCCTAGAACAGCTCCACGTCGTCGTCTTCGACCACCGGGGCTGCCGGGCCCTGGCTTTCCAGCACCATGGTGGCCTGGGCCGTTTCCAGCATGGCCTTAAGGCGCACTTCCAGCTCCCGCAAGTCCCCTTCGGTGGCCCTCAGGGTGTCGGCCCCCTGATCGATGAGGTTGGTGAAAAAGGCTTCCTGCTGCTCGTTCAGTTCCAGCAGGTGAAAACTCATGCGGATCTCGTTGTTGAGGTTGGTGATCAGCCCCTCCAGGCGCTGGTCATACTGGCGTATGGTGTTGGCCAGGTCCCCCATTGAGCCCTGTAGGGTGTCTACCAGGCCGCGCATGGTGTCCTGGCGGTGCAGATCCCGCCACTTGGCCTCCATGCCTTCTACCAGCACCGCCACCACGTCCCTGAGTTTGCCCGCTTCTACTGCATCGGTGGGCATATCTTTGACCAGGAAGGACAAATGCTGGTCGTTGACCATCAGCCGGGAGCCGAAGGGATAAAGGCGGCCCTGGTGGATAAGCAGGCTGTAGATGTTGGCCTCGATGGGGCTGACCGGCTGGCCGCCGGGGCCATGGCAGCGCAGCCCCTGGTGGTGGAAGCAAAGGCTGGCCTTGAATTGAAAGAAGTCGGCGGCGGCAAAGAACAGCGCGGCCAACTGCTCCTCGCTCTGGCAGGCCATGAGGTTTTTCAAAAACTGGGTGATAAAGCCGTACTGGGAAGCCTCCTTCATGGAGGCAAAAGCCATGGCCCTTGAGCGGGCTTCCTTTTCGCTAAGCTGCTGTTTGCTGGCTAAAAACTGGCTGCAATGGTTAAGCCTGGCCAAAAACTCGGCCATGGCGAAGGGCTTGGCGATAAAGTCGGCAGCCCCGGCCTGCCAGGCCCTGAGGCGCTCGTCCAGGGTGTTGTGGCCGGAGACGAAGATAATGGCCCTGTCGTCTCGCACCAGATCCTGGGACAGGCTGATGCCGTCCCTGTCCGGCAGTTCCAGGTCCAGTAGTATGATGCTGGGGTCCTTGTCCTCTAGGTAGCGAAGGGCCTCGCCGGCGTCGGCGGCGGTGCCCAACTGGCTGACCTCGCCGTCGAGCATGTCGCTGATGAGCTGGCGGTATTGGGGGTCGTCGTCCACTACGAGCACATGATTGTCCATGTCAGGGCTTCCGGTTGAGAAGGGAGATAAGGCATTGCAGCAAGGCGGTGCGGCTGACCGGCTTGGCCAGCCTGGGCAACTGTTCAAGGTGGGCCGGCACCTGGGACATATAGCCGGACATCAGGGCAACGGGCCGGCCCGGATAATGGGCCCCAAACGCCTCCGCCAGCTCAAAGCCGTTGATGCCGGGCATTTCCACGTCGCACAGCAGCAGATCGTAATCCTGGTGGCCAAAACTGAGCCGGGCTTCCACCGGATCGGCAAAGCTGGTGACCAGGACGGCGAAACTGCGCAGCAGCCCGTCCACCACCGCCAGCAGATCGGCTTCGTCGTCCACCAGCAGCAGCCGTTTGCCTGCCAGCAGGGCCTGGTCCTGGGGGGCTGCCAGCACCTCGCGGTTAAGGGGAGAGGCCTGGGGCAGCCACAAGTGGACGCTGGTACCCCGGCCTGGGGCCGAGTCCAGGGACAGGTAACCCTTGGAGCGCTTGGCAAAGCCGTAGACCATGGATAGTCCAAGGCCGGTGCCTTTACCTTTGGGTTTGGTGGTAAAGAAGGGCTCCAGTACCTTGTCTTTGAATTCGGGGGCTATGCCGCTGCCGTTGTCGGTCACCACGAATTCGATATAGGGGCCGGGGCGCACGTCGGCCTCCAGGCCCGGGATCTGGCTGCCCAGCAACACCGGCAGGCAGCTCAGGCGGATGCGGCCGCCCTCTCCCAGGGCGTCCCTGGCGTTAAAGGCGAGGTTAAGGATGGCGTCCACAAAGTCGCCCCTGTCCACCCGCACCGTGCCGCTGTGAGTGTCCAGCTCCACGTCCAGGGCGATCTGGCTGCCAAGGCTTGCCGACAGCATTTCTTCTGCGTCCAGCAGCAACTGGTGGGCGTCGGCCTCTTCGTTGCTGACCGGCTCCTGGCGAGAAAACTGGGACAGGCGCCGGGTCAGGGTAGAGGCGCGGTTGGCGGCCTTGAGGGCATTGGCAATGGCCTTGTGACCGCTGTGCTCGGCCTCCAGCTTGGCGTCCAGCAGCTCCAGGTTGCCCTGGATGATGCCGATGATGTTGTTGAAATCATGGGCGATACCCGACACCAGTTGGCCCAGGGTTTCCATCTTCTGGTTGCGCTGTTCCAGGCGCTCGGCACGGCGGCGCTCGGTGGTTTCCCGCAGCATCACCAACTGGTAGGGGGTGCGGTCTGGTCCAAAGAGCGGCGAGTGCAGCACATAGAGGCTGCGCTCCGGTGCCGCTGCCAGGCTCAGCTCCTGGCCGTCGTTGTCGCCCCCCGCAAGGGGGCCTTGCAGGGCCTGGTGAAAAAAACGGCCGGGAAAGGGCTGGCCCAGCAGCGCCTGCTCAGTGCACCCCAGCAACTGCTGCGCCGCCTGGTTGCTTTCTTCCACCACCATGCCCTGCTCGGCGGGGCGCAGGAACAACATGCCCACCTCGGCCTGATCGAAAGCCGCCTCATAGAGTTTGAGCCGCTCCTCACTGGCCTTGCGGTCGGAAATATCGCTGACGATGGCGATAAAGCCATCGTGGCGCAGGCGGTGAAAGAGGGGGGTGATGCTCAGATGTACCCAGACCGGTTTGCCGTCCCGCCGGTAGTTGAGGATGTCCCCTTCAAAATGCTGGCGCCTGGCCATGGCTTCGTTGATGCGCCTGCTGGTGTCCGGATCGGTCTGACTGCCCACCAGCAGGCTGGCGGGGCGCCGGCCTTTGAGTTCGGCCAGGTTATAGCCGTAGAGGGCTTCGCTGGCCGGGTTTATCCATTCCACCCGGCCCTCGGTGTCGCATAAAAAGGCGCTGGTGCGGGTCTGGGCGGCCACCAGGGCCAGGCGGCTGATTTGCGCCCGGCTTTGTTGCTCGGCGGTTACGTCGCGAATGACCCCGTAGATGTCGGTGATCTGGCCATCCTTGCCGGCGGTGCTGACCCCTTGGACCCCCACCTGGCGCCACTCCCCGTCGGCCCGCAGTATCTGCGCCTGGAACTGGCGCCTTATGGGCTCAAGGCTGGCTTTGGCGATCAGTGCCTTGAGTACCTGCTGGTCGTCCTGGTGGTAGCGGCTCAGGGTATCGGCCAGGGAGGTAGGGTGGTCCAGGGGCAGGCCGAAGATGCGATAGACCTGGGGTGACCAGCTGAACTGGTCACTGGCCAGGTGCCAGTGCCAGTAGCCGACACCGCACAGGCCCTCGGCCATCTGCATCAGTTCGCCGTCCCTGGCCGGGGCGGCGCTCAGCAGCTGCAGCTGTACCGCCTTACCTTGACGCTCTGCCGACAGCCACAGCTGGCGGTCATCCACCAGGCTTTCCAGATGGGCCTGGGGCTGCCGGGCCAGTTGGCGGCGCAGCTCCGTCAGTACCCCTTTGGCCTGGGGGCCAAAATACTGGCGTAAGGTGTGTTTGGTGCCTTGGTGCCGGGTATCGCCGTCCTGGTGGATGGCGACTGTGGTTGTCCCCGGTGCCCAGCTCAGGGTGGTCAGTTGGGGAAAGAGGCTCGCCATTGCCTTTTGCTCTTTGGTTCCTGCACCAAAGTATGGAAGTGATTAAATATATTGCAAAAATAGCGGCGAAAATCTGTGCTCAGGCGCGAAAGGCGTCGGCGCTGGTCAGGCAACTGGTGCAGCGCCAGCCCTTTAGCCGGAGATAGAGGCCCAGCACCAAGTGCTTGAGGGTCCAGGGCACCAGCCAGGCACCGCCACTGGCCAAAACCAGCAGGATATGCTGGTTACGGCTGAAAACCGCTTGGCGTTGCTGTTGGCTGCGACAGCACTGGCATTGTCGGCAGTGGTGGGGATCGTGAAACCTCATGACAACACTCCCTGTTGGGGCAGGCAATTTTCATGGTACGGCATGGAGGCTAGGGCAGATCAAACAAAAAAGGGCCCGAAGGCCCTTTTTTATGCCAGCCCGGCTTTGAGGCGGGCGGCCTGGGAAATGGCCTGCCAACGGCGTTTGAGGCCGGTCAGACTCTGGTAGCAAAGCGGCACCAGGAACAGGCTGACCAGGGTGGACAGCAGCAGGCCGCCGATAATGGCGATGGCCATGGGGGCATAGCTGGGGCCGCCGCCACCGACCCGGGTGCTGCCAAGGGCCAGGGGCACCAGCCCCAGCACAGTGGTGGCCACCGTCATCAAGATGGGGCGCAGCCGCTCGCCACAGGCTTTTTGGATCATCTCCCGCAAGGGGCCCTGGTCCCTCAGTTGGTTGATGCGATCCACCAGCACTATGCCGTTGTTGACCACTATTCCCATCAGGATCAGCAGGCCAATCATGCCCATCACCGACATGGGGGTCTGGGTTATCCAAAAGGCCCAGAAGGCGCCGGTCATGGAAAAGCCGATGGCGGTGAGGATGGCCAGCGGCATCAGCACCGATTCGAACAGGGCCGCCATCACCAGGTAGATCATCACCAGGGCCAGCATCATGTTGACCATCATCGCCTGCTGGCCTTCGTCTTGGGTGCGAAAACGGCCGTCCAGGCTCCAGCGGTAACCGGCGGGCAGGGCCACTTGCTCCATCAGGGCGGTGATCTTGGTACGGGCGTCCGACAGCGCTAATGCTTCCAGGTTGGCGCCGATCATCACTGTGGTCTGGCGGTCAAAACGCTGTATGGCGCCCACCTGGGGCGCTTCGACCACCTCGGCCACCTGTTCCAGGCGGATAAGCTTGCCGTCGTGCCAGGCCACCGGCAGCCGTTTGAGCTGGCGCAGATCCAGGTGGGCGCCGTGGTTGGCATAGAGGCTGACGTCGGTTTCCCCGTCGTCGGTGCGCAGGGTGCGGGCCGGCTGGCCCCGCAGCGACAGGCTCACCTGGCTGGCTATGGCGCGGGCATCCAGGCCCAGTTGGCGGGCCCGTTCTGGGTCGGGATGGATACGGATCTCCCGGGCCAGGGCGTCTTGGTCGGCGCGCACGTCCTTGAGGCCCTCGATGGCCGCCAGTTGCGGCACCAGCTGGTCGGCCAGAATGCGCAGCCGCTCGCTGGAGGGGCCCTGCAAGGTCAGCTGCACGCCGCCACCGCCGCCGTTGGACCAACCGAACTGCGGCCGGGCCAGGGTGGTCTTGGGCCAGTTGTCACGCAGGCGCTTTTTCAGCTCGTTCCTAGGCAGCAGGGCCGGCTTTTTCAGCAGCAGGGTCAGGGTGGCCTCAAAGGGGGCGAAATAGGAGTAAACCCCTTCTATGCCCAGTTCGTCCTTGTTGGCATAGAGGTATTCCTCCATGCGGGTCACCTCGGCTTCCACCATGGCCAGGGGGAACTCCCCAGGCAGGGGCATGGAGATAAAGAGCCGCTCGTCGTCGCCGTCGAAGTTATCGTCTGACGGCAGCTGGCCCAGGGGCAGGGCGGTGCTGGCGGCCAGCAGGATAAACAGCAGCCAGGCCCTTTTGGGACGGGCCAGCAACCAGTTCAGCGCCCCCAGGTAGCGCTTGGGCTCGGTGGGTTGATGTGGCGCCGCTCCGGAGAAGCGTTTGGTCAGCAGGGGGATAAGGGTGATGGCCAGTATCAGGGAAGCGGCCAGGGAGATGCAGATAGCCACCGACACGTGTTTCAAGAAGACGGTGATGTCTATCTTGGCGCCAAAGAGGTTGGGCAGGAACACGATGGCGGTGGTCAGGGTGCCGGCGGCCATGGCCAGGGCCACCCGGTTGACACCCTGGGTCACCGCTTCGTCGCCGTCCAGGCCTCGGGCCCGCTCGGTGGCGATGGATTCCACCACCACCACGGCGTTGTCCACCAACATGCCCACCGCCAGCATCAGCCCCATCATGGACAGGATATTGAGGCTCAGTTCCATGAAATACATCATGGCCAGGGTCAGGCAGATGGCGAAGGGCACCGACAAGACCACCACGGCGGTCATGGCGAAGCGGCGCAGGAAGGCCAGCAGCACCAGGGCCGACAGGGCGGCGCCGATAAGGCCGGACTGCAACAGGCCCGACAGGGAGTCCTGCACCGATTTGGCCTGATCTTCCATGACAAAGAGCCTGACCCCGTCCAGGGCCGGGTTCTGCTCGGCGTCCTTGATAACGGCCAGCACCCGCTGGGCTACGTCCACCAGGTTGGCGCCGGACTCCTTGAAGACGTCCAGGCCCACCGCGTAGGTCTGGTCAAAGTGGCGGCCTTCGCGGCGCTCCGGTTCACCCACCGAGATCCGTGCCAGATCTTTGAGCTGCACCGCCGGGGTGATGTAGAGGTCCCCTACCTGCTCGGGGTCGGTCCAGGTGCCGTTGGGGTGCACCAGCCACTGCTGGCCAGGGGCATAGACGTTACCGGCGGCCAACTGAAAGTTGGCAGCCTGCAAGCGGCTGGCCACGTCCAGCGGGGTCAGGGACATGGCGTAGAGGCGCTCGGCATTGAGGTCGATTTTCAGCTCCGGCTTGTCTACCCCGTACAGGGTGACCTTGGACACCCCGGCCAGGCGCTCCAAGGGTCTTTTCAGCTCCCTTTCCAGCAGCGCGTAAGCGGTGGCAAAGTCGGTCTTGCCGGACAGGCGCATGGTCAGCACCGGCATGTCGTTGGTGGAAAACTGGAACACGAAGACCCGTTCCACGTCCTTGGGCAGCAGGTGGCGGATGCTGTCGAGTTTTTCCCGCGCTTCTATGCTTTTGGCGTTGATGTTGGCAGACCAATCCAGTTGCAGGGTGACGTTGGCGCCGTCGCTGGTGGACCAGGAGCGCATCTCCTTGACCCCGGACAGGGTGGCCAGGGCCTCTTCGATGGGCCTGGTGATGTTGTCTTCCACCTCCTGGGGGGTGGCGTTGGCATAGGGCACCTGGACGCTGATTTGCGGTATTTCGATGCCGGGCCACATCTCCAGGGGCAACCAGCGGGACGCCAGCACCCCCATCAGCAGCAGCGACAGGCTCAGCATCAGCACGGTAACAGGGCGCTTGAGGGACAGCCTGGCCAGGCGGGCGGCGGCGTTATTCATGGGCAGTCTCCCGGCCGGTGAGCTGGAGCAGAACCGGCAGCACCACCAGGGTCAATATGGTGGCAAACACCAGGCCGGCCATGACGGCGATGGCCATGGGCGCCCTGACTTCGGCCCCTTCACCCAGGCCAAGGGCCATGGGCAGCAGCCCCAGCACCGTGGTCAGGGTGGTCATGATAATGGGGCGCAGCCGGCTCTGGCCCGCCTCCAAAATGGCGGCCTGCAGGCTCTCGCCCTGGGCGCGCAGCTGGTTGACCCTGTCGATAAGGACGATGGCGTTGTTCACCACTATCCCCGCCAACATGATAAGGCCGATAAAGACCACCACCGACAAGGGGGTGTTGGTCAGCCACAGGCCCAAGGCGGCCCCGGCCCCGGCCAGGGGCACTGTTACCAGAATGAGCAGCGGCTGGATAAAGGACTCGAACTGGGACGCCATTACCAGGTAGACCAGGAAAATGGCCACCAGCAGCGCCGCTTCCAGGGAGGCAAAGGCCGCCTGGCGCTCGCCGCTCTGGCCGGCCAGGCTCACCCGCACGTCCGCCGGCAGGCTGAGGCCGGCCAGCATATCCTGGGCAGCCACTTCGGCGGCCTTGAGGTCCCCATAGGCCAGGGCGGCATCCACCAGAGCTACCCGGGACTGGTCGATACGGGTGATCTCACTGGGGCCCATGCGCTCTTCCACCTTGGCCACTGCCGACAGAGGCAGGTCGCGGGTGATCCAAAGGCCGGCCAAGTCCGCCACTTCGTCCCTGTGGTTGTCGTCCAGGCGCACCAGCATGTCGATTTTGCGGTCGTCCAGCTGGTAGCGGGACGCCAGGGTACCCCGCACCTTGTTGGCGATGCGCTTGCCCACTTCCGGAGCGGTGAGATCCAGGCTGGCCAGGCGGGCCTGGTCGAAGCTGACGGTCAGCTCCGGCTGGCCGCTGGCAAGGCCGGCCTTGACGTCGGCAAAGCGGCCCTGGCTTTCCAGGCCGGCGGCCACCAGCCGTGACGCCGTGGCCAGGCTGTCCAGGTTATGGCCGGCGATCTCCACCCGGATATCCTGGTCGAAGGTAAAGAGGGCGGGTCTGTTGAACTGGCCTTCCACCCCGGGGAGGCGATAAAGGCTCTGGCGCAGCTTGGCGATCACCGCCTCCTCGTCGGCGGCGCTATTGAGCACCACGTTCAGGCGGCCCTGGTTAGGCCTGTTGTCCGCCGCCCCCTGGTTGGCCAGCAGGGCCCCGCCGGACTGGCTGTAGGCATGCCTGACCCTGGGGTCGTCGGCAATGGCTTTGGCCAGCTTGTCCAGCAGCTTGTCGGTTTCTTCGAGGCGAGAGCCGGGGGGCAGGGTCACGTCCAGGAAAAACTCCCCCTGGGCCAGGTTGGGTAGCAACGTCATGGGCAGGCGGCTGGCCAAAAGGCCACTGGCGGCCACCACCAGCAGCACGGTGGCCAGGGTCATAAAGGGGCGGGCCAGGGCTTTTGGCAGCAGCCGCTCATACCCAGATTGCAGGCCGCCAAAACCTTTGCCGAACAGGGCCCTAAAGGGCCACAGCAACAAGCCAAGGAGGCGCCCGGCCTGATGCCAGCACCAGTAAAGGCCGGCCAGCAGCCACATCAAGGGCAGGGCGCGGCGGCGCAGGGGCTGGGCCTGGGATTGCTCTTTGGCGCCCCTGGCAGCCAGCATGGGAATGAGGCTAAGGGCCACCAGCAGGGATACCGACAGGGCAAAGGTGACAGTGAGGGCCTGGTCGCGAAACAGCTGCCCGGCAATGCCTTCTACGAACACCAAAGGCACAAATACCGCCAGGGAGGTGAGGGTGGAGGCGGTGATGGCCCCCGCCACTTCCTGGCCGCCCTGCTGGGCCGCCTCCAGGGGCGACAGACCCTTGGCACGGTAGCGGGCGATGTTCTCCAGCACCACTATGGCGTTGTCCACCAGCATGCCCACCGCCAGGGCCAGGCCCCCCAGGGACATGATGTTGAGGCTGACGGTCTGGGACAGCATCAGATTGAAGGTGGCAATCACCGACACCGGTATCGCCAGGGAGATAATGACGGTGGCCTTGAAGTCACGGAGGAACAAATAGAGCACCAGCATGGCCAGTATGCCGCCGATCCAGGCCGAGCCCATCACCTCGTTGATGGCCTGCTCGATAAAGCCGGACTGGTCGTACAGCAAGGTCAGCTCGGCGCCGGGGGGCAGCATTTTTTGCAGCCTGGGCAGGGCGGCCTTGACCGCCTTGGCCATGGCCACGGTGTTGGCGTCCCCTTCCTTGTATATGGCCAGCTCGATCATCTCGGCGCCACTGACCCGGCTGATGGCGTCTCTTTCCTTGTGGCCGTCACGGACGGTGGCGATGTCCTTGAGGCGCACCCCGTCGGCAACCCAGGTATTGCCCATGCTGGCCAAGTCCGGGTATTGGTTGAGGGTGCGCACCAACAGCTCGCGGCCGCTGTCTTCGATGCGGCCACCGGCCAGATTGACGTTTTCCTGTTCCAGGCGTTTGGCAATGTCGCTGAGGTTAAGGCCAAGGCGGGCGGCCTTGACGTCGTCCACCAGGATTTGCACTTCCTGCTCCAGGCCGCCGCCGGGGCGCACGCTGGCTACCCCGTCGATGCCCTCCAGGCGCTGCTTTAAGTCGTCGTCGGCGAAGCTGCGCAGCTGCTTGAGGTCGGCCTCTGGGGCCGACAGCGCCAGGCGCAGCACCGGGTCCAGGTTGGGGTTGTAGCGCAGGATAATGGGCGGATCGACGTCCAGGGGCAGCAGCACCAGGTCCAGTTTTTCCCGTACTTCCAGGCTGGCCCAATCCATGTCGGTGCCCCATTCGAACTCCAACACCACGTCCGAGCGGCCGGGGCGGGAGTAGGAGGTGAGGGTTTTGAGACCCTTGACCACCCCAACCGATTCTTCCACCGGCTTGGAGATCAGGGTTTCGATTTCCAGGGGGGCGGCACCGTCGTAGTCGGTGCGGATGGTCAGGGTGGGGTAGGACAGATCCGGCAGCAAGGTAACCGCCAGTTTGCCCAGGGACACCATGCCGAACAGCAGCACCGCCAGGGTCATCATGGCCACCGTCACCGGACGGCGGACCGAAAAGGCGACAAGACTGTTCATCCGGCAATGACCTCGACCATGGCGTCATCCTTGAGGTGGTGCTGGCCCAGGGTGACCACCTGCTCTTCGGCGTCCAGCCCTATCACTTCCACCCAGTCGCGGTCGCCGTTACCCAGGGTCACCGCCTTGAGTTTGGCCATGCCGTCCTGCACCACAAACACCTTGTAGCTGCCGCTCTGGTTGATAAGGGCCTGGCGCGGCACCAGGTGGGCGTCGGGGTGCAGATCGTAGCTGATGCTGACATTGGCAAACATGCCGGGCAGCAGCTGGCCGTTTTCATTGGGCAGGTTCAGGGTCAGGCGCGCCGTGCCGGTGGCGGGGTCCACCACCGGGCTCAGGCGGGTAATGCGGGCTTCGAAGGTCTTGCCGGGCAGGGCGGCGAAGGTGCAGTGGGCTCCCTGGGCCTTTTGCAGCTGGCCCAGGTACTGCTCTGGCACCGCCACTTCCAGGCGCAAGTCCTGGTGCTGGACTATGTCGAACAGGGGTTGGTCCGGGTTGACCAGGTTGCCGGCCTTGATGTGGCGGCGGGCCACAGTACCACTGATGGGGGCCTTGACGGTGGCGTACATCAGGTCCAGCTCCGCCATGCCCAGTTGGGCCTGCAGGGCGGCCAGTTGCAATTGCAGTTTGTCCAGGGTGTCGGCGCTCACCAGTTTCTTGGCATAGAGGTTCTGGGTGCGGTCCAGTTCCTGGGCTACCGAGCGTGCCTGGGCCGCCATCCTGTCCCTTTCCAACTGATAGCGGTCCGGCTCGATACGGGCCAATACCTGGCCGGCTTTGACTTCGTCCCCTTCCTCGATGTCCAGGGACTCCACCAGGCCCGAGACCCTGGCCACCACTTGGGCTTCGTGTTCGGCGCTCAGTACGCCGTGGCTGTCGAACTGGGCGGCCATGGGAGCCACCTTGACGTTGGCGACACTGACCGGGATCCGCACCGCTGCTTCTTCACTTTTCTTATCAACGGTGGCTTCGCCGGAGGAGCAGGCGCTCAGCAGGGCGGCCAGGCTCAGGGCAATCAGGGTTTTGTTCATGACGCAATGTCCTTGGTGCGTGAGATGAGTCTGGTTAAGCCAAGGTTGTGCCAAGTTTTATTTTTCTTTTATTTCAATTGGTTATGTTTTCCTGTTCAGCGCTCATTGGTGAATTTCACCATTGGGTGGCGAGAATGCTAACGACAGGTTAAAAAACGCTCGCCGCCCTGTGGCTGCTTTTTACGATAGTGGCAATCGCTTTGACCGCAAGAGGAGGGGAGGATGAAGGCGAGAATGAAAGAAGGCGGGCATAAAAAAGGGCGGCCAAAGCCGCCCTTTTGGGTAGTGCAGACCTTACTTCTTGGAAGCGAAGTCGCGCTGGGTTTGGCCAACGTACAGCTGACGGGGACGGCCGATTTTGGCGGTCGGGTCAGAGTGCATTTCGTTCCAGTGGGCGATCCAGCCGATGGTACGGGACATGGCGAAGATCACGGTGAACATGGAAGTGGGGATGCCGATGGCCTTGAGGATGATACCGGAGTAGAAATCCACGTTGGGGTAGAGTTTCTTCTCGACGAAGTATTCATCGGACAGGGCGATGCGCTCCAGCTCCATGGCCACGTCCAGCAGCGGATCCTGGATGTTGAGCTCTTTGAGCACCTGGTGACAGGTTTCACGCATCACTTTGGCGCGGGGGTCGAAGTTCTTGTAGACGCGGTGACCGAAGCCCATAAGGCGGAACGGGTCTTCCTTGTCTTTGGCGCGAGCCACGAACTCGGGGATACGGTCAACAGAGCCGATCTCTTCGAGCATGCGCAGGCAGGCTTCGTTGGCGCCGCCGTGGGCAGGGCCCCACAGGGAGGCGATACCGGCCGCGATACAGGCGAAGGGGTTGGCACCGGAAGAACCGGCCAGGCGCACGGTAGAAGTAGAGGCATTCTGCTCGTGGTCGGCGTGCAGGATAAAGATTTTATCCATGGCGTCCGCCAGTACAGGACTGACCTTATATTCCTCGCAAGGGGTAGCGAACATCATGTGCAGGAAGTTCTCTGCATAAGACAGATCGTTGCGCGGATAGATATAAGGTTGGCCGATGCTGTGCTTGAAGCACATGGCTGCGATGGTCGGCATTTTGGACAGCAGGCGGAAGGCCGCGATTTCGCGGTGACGGGGGTTGCTGATGTCCAGAGAATCGTGGTAGAAGGCGGACAGGGCGCCTACAACGCCACACATTACGGCCATGGGGTGTGCGTCGGGGCGGAAGCCCTTGAAGAAGGCGCGCAGCTGCTCATTGAGCATGGTGTGGGTTTTAACGGTATTACGAAACTCTTCGTATTGCTCTTTGGTCGGGGCTTCGCCGTACAGCAGGATGTAACAGACTTCCAGGTATTCAGCGTTTTCAGCGAGCTGATCGATAGGGAAGCCGCGATGCAGCAGTACACCCTTGGCGCCGTCGATAAAAGTAATAGCCGATTCGCAGGATGCAGTGGCCAGGAAACCAGGGTCAAAAGTGAAAAGACCGTGTTTGCCCAAAGTCCGGACGTCGATTACGTCCTGGCCGGCGGTGCCAGAAAGGATAGGCAATTCAATAGCTTCCTTGCCTTCCACCATAAGTTTGGCAATTTTTTCCGCCATACAACATGTCTCCTTTGGTCGTGAATTCGTCGATGTTGCGGTCGCAAACAGCCGCCCTTTGTAATCGCAAATGGTCCGATTTGTCAATTTGACCACAATCCCAACGGTCTTAGATTGGGGATGAACGGTCTACATTTTCGGTTCAGCGGGGTCGCTTTAGAAGCCTAGACAACAGCGGACTTTCGCGCGAAACCGGCGCCAAAATGTGACCGGGTTCAAGTCGTTGAAATTGGCTGGTTGCATCATTATACTTGGCCCCGGGTTGGCCTTGCCGGCTTTGCCGATGCTGTCTGACTTCCTACAGTCACCCAGTTTTACATTCTTAATTCCTCTTAGAATGTGACCAGCGAAGCCCAGGGCACCTCCATCCGGTTTAGCTGGTGATACAACAACAAAGGCTCTTAAGGGCCGAGTGGGCAGACATCGTGAAAAAGCAAAGACCTGTCAATTTACAATTGACGACTATCAGCTTTCCAATCACCGCTATTGCGTCCATCCTCCATCGCGTTTCCGGCGTCATCATGTTCTTTGCCGTAGCCATCCTGCTGTGGATGCTGGCACAGTCCCTGTCGTCTGAAGCCGGCTTTGCGTCCGTCAAGGCCATGATGACTGGCGGTTTCGCCAAGTTCATCCTGTGGGGGATCCTGACCGCACTGGCGTATCACTTGGTTGGTGGTATTCGTCACCTGATCATGGACATGGGTTACTGGGAAGAACTTCCCTCCGGTAAGGCCTCCGCCGCCGTCGCCTTTGTCATTACCCTGATCCTTTCCGTACTTGCAGGAGTGTGGCTATGGTAACTAACACCGGCACCTTCGGCCGTACCGGCGTCCACGACTATGTTCTGGTACGCGCCTCCGCCATCGTGATGACACTTTATGTGATCTTCCTGGTGGGCTTCCTTGTCATCACCCCCGACCTGACCTTCGATGCCTGGAAGGCGTTCTTCGGCAACCTGGGCGTGAAGGTCTTCACCCTCCTGACCCTGATCAGCCTGATGGTGCACGCCTGGATTGGTCTGTGGCAGGTCCTGACTGACTATGTCAAACCGACTGGCCTGCGCATCGTGCTGCAGTTCCTCGTGAACGTAGCCGTGCTGGCCTATGTGATCAGCGGTTTCGCCATTCTGTGGGGTGTGTAAGTGACTATTGCAACTTATGAATTTGATGCTGTCGTGGTAGGTGCTGGCGGCGCCGGCATGCGTGCGGCACTGCAGATCTCCAAAGAGGGCAAGTCCTGCGCACTGCTCTCCAAGGTCTTCCCGACCCGTTCCCATACCGTGTCCGCCCAAGGCGGTATCACTGTTGCCCTGGGTAACACCCACGACGACAACTGGAAATGGCACATGTACGACACCGTCAAGGGCTCCGACTATATCGGTGACCAGGACGCTATCGAATATATGTGTAACACCGGCCCTGAAGCCATCCTCGAGCTTGAGCACATGGGTCTGCCGTTCTCCCGTCTGGATAACGGCAAGATTTACCAGCGCCCCTTCGGCGGCCAGTCCAAGAACTTCGGTGGCGAGCAAGGTGCCCGTACCGCCGCTGCCGCTGACCGTACCGGCCACGCCCTGCTGCATACCCTGTACCAGCAGAACGTGAAGAACAAAACCAAGGTGTTCTCCGAGTGGTACGCCCTGGATCTGGTGAAGAACGAAGAAGGCCACGTGGTTGGCTGTACCGCCATCGACATCGAAACCGGTGAAGTGGTGTTCTTCAAGTCCAAAGCCGTGGTGCTCGCCACCGGCGGCGCCGGCCGTATCTTCCAGTCCACCACCAATGCCCACATCAACACCGGTGACGGCGTTGGCATGGCCGCCCGTGCCGGCGTGCCCCTGCAGGACATGGAAATGTGGCAGTTCCACCCCACCGGCATCGCCGGCGCCGGCGTGCTGGTGACCGAAGGCTGCCGTGGTGAAGGCGGTTACCTCCTGAACAAGGACGGTGAGCGCTTCATGGAGCGTTACGCCCCTAACGCCAAAGACCTGGCGTCCCGCGACGTTGTGGCCCGTTCCATGATGATCGAGATCCGTGAAGGCCGTGGCTGTGACCACCCCCAGTACGGTCCGCACCTCAAGCTCAAGCTGGATCACCTGGGTAAGGAAGTGCTGGACGAGCGCCTGCCCGGCGTTGGCGAACTGGCCAAGACCTTCGCCCACGTGGACACTTCCAAAGAACCCATTCCGGTTATCCCCACCTGTCACTACATGATGGGCGGTATCCCCACCAACGTTCATGGCCAAGCCCTGAAACAGGTGGACGGTCAGGACGTACCCGTTGTTGGCCTGTTCGCCGTAGGCGAAATCGCCTGTGTATCCGTACACGGCGCCAACCGCCTGGGCGGTAACTCCCTGCTGGACCTGGTGGTCTTCGGCCGCGCTGCCGGTATGCACCTGGGCAAAGCCCTGGAAGAAATTCCGGAGCCCAGCGTCACCGACGCCGACATCGAGAAAGCCCTTGAGCGTCTCAACCGCTGGGAAAACAACCAGACCGGTGAAGACCCTGTTCAGATCAAAAAAGATCTGCAGAACTGCATGCAACGTAACTTCTCGGTATTCCGCGAAGGCGACGCCATGGCGGAAGGTCTGGAAGAGCTTAAAGTCATCCGTGAGCGCGTCAAGAACGCCCGCCTGGACGACACCTCCAAGGAGTTCAACACCCAGCGCATCGAGTGTCTGGAGCTGGACAACCTGGTGGAAACCGCCTACGCCACTGCCGTAGCGGCCAACTTCCGTACCGAATCCCGTGGCGCCCACACCCGCTTTGACTTCCCGGAACGTGACGACACGCAGTGGCTGTGCCACAGCCTGTTTGACCCGATCACTGGCGGTATCAGCAAGCGCGACGTTAACCGCGCGCCGACCATGCTGACCGACGAAGAACTGGAGAAGTTCAAGCCCAAGGCGCGGACTTACTAAGGAGTACGGGATGAAAGTCAAGTTTTCTGTCTACCGGTACAACCCGGACGTCGACACCAAGCCGCGCATGCAAGACTACGAGCTTGAAGTGCAAGAAGGCTCCGACATGATGGTGCTGGATGCCCTGATCAAGCTCAAAGAGCAGGATCCGACCCTGTCCCTGCGCCGCTCCTGCCGCGAAGGGGTCTGTGGCTCCGACGGCATGAACATGAACGGCAAGAACGGCCTGGCCTGTATCACCCCCCTGTCTGCCCTTGGCAACAAGGTGGTCGTGCGTCCGCTGCCCGGCCTGCCCGTTATCCGCGACCTGGTCGTGGACATGGGCCAGTTCTACACCCAGTGGGAAAAGGTTAAGCCCTTCCTGCTGAACGACAGCAAGCAGCCCCCTGCTCGCGAATTCCTCCAGAGCCCCGAAGAGCGCGCCAAGCTGGACGGCATGTACGAGTGTATTCTCTGCGCCTGCTGCTCCACGTCCTGCCCGTCCTTCTGGTGGAACCCGGACAAGTTCATCGGTCCTGCCGGCTTGCTGGCTGCCTACCGCTGGCTGGCTGACAGCCGCGATACCGCTACCGAAGAACGTCTGGCCGATCTGGAAGACCCGTTCAGCGTTTTCCGCTGCCACGGCATCATGAACTGTGTGAACGTATGCCCCAAAGGTTTGAATCCTACCAAGGCTATCGGTCACATTAAGTCCATGCTGCTTAAGCGGGCTGTTTAGTCTCTTGCGTCCTCAGAGTAAAATGGGGACCAAGCGCTAACTAAATAGCCACGCCTCTGCCGAGGGGTGGCTATTTTTTTGAAAATCGTGGCTGTGTAAACAGCAGCCGTTTAAAACAGGCCAATCCCAACTGCGATCACGCGAGGTTCAAGGGATCACTATGCACGAAGGCACAATGCAGGCGTGGCTGGAATCGTCCCCCTTTGCGGGCGGCAACGCCAGCTACATCGAGGAGCTCTACGAGAGCTACCTGGAAGACCCGGGTTCGGTACCCGCCGAGTGGAAAGTCGAATTCGACAAGCTCCCCAAGGTCAAGGACGGCTCCCCCGAAGCCAATTTCAGTCAGATCCGCGAACAATTCCGGGTCATGGCTTCTCAACCCCGCCGCGTCACCGTTGCCGGTGATGGCGTCGACGCCAAGCAGGTCAAAGTCCTGCAACTCATCAACGCCTATCGTTTCCGTGGTCACCAGCACGCCAACCTCGACCCTCTGGGCCTGTGGCAGCAAGAGCGTGTTGCTGAGCTGGACCCGGCTTTCCACAGCCTGGACAGCTCCGACAACGACAAGACTTTCCATGTCGGCTCCCTGGCGGTCAAAGATGAGACCATGAAGCTGGGCGCGCTGGCAGACCTGCTGAAAAAGACCTACTGCGGCTCCATCGGCGCCGAGTACATGCATATCGTCAACACCGAAGAGAAGCGCTGGATCCAGTCCCGCGTTGAGGCTGTTGCCGGCAAGGGGTCTTTCAGCACCGAAGACAAAACCCGCATTCTCAATAGCCTGACGGCGGCAGAAGGCCTGGAAAAGTACCTGGGTGCCAAGTTCCCCGGTGCCAAGCGCTTCTCCCTGGAAGGTGGCGATGCCTTGATCCCCATGGTCAAGGAAATGATCCGCCGCGCCGGCGAGCAGGGCGTTAAAGAGTCCGTTATCGGTATGGCCCACCGTGGCCGCCTGAACATGCTGGTCAACGTCCTGGGTAAAAAGCCCCAAGACCTGTTTGACGAGTTCGCCGGTAAACACAAGGACACCCTGGGTAGCGGTGACGTGAAGTACCACATGGGCTTCAGCTCCGACTTCGCCACCCCGGGCGGCAATGTGCACCTGGCACTGGCCTTCAACCCGTCCCACCTGGAAATCGTCAACCCTGTGGTCATGGGCTCTGTCCGTGCCCGTATGGACCGCCGTGGCGACCAAGACGGTTCCAAAGTCCTGCCCATCACCGTCCATGGCGACTCCGCCATCGCCGGCCAAGGTGTGGTAGCCGAGACCTTCAACATGTCTCAGACCCGTGCCTACGGCGTGGGCGGCACCATCCGCATCGTGGTGAACAACCAGGTTGGTTTCACCACCTCCAAGCAGGAAGACACCCGTTCCACCCAGTACTGTACCGACATCGCCAAGATGGTGCAGGCGCCTATTTTCCACGTGAACGGTGACGATCCGGAAGCGGTGGTGTTCGTGTCCCAGCTGGCTGTGGATTATCGCAACACCTTCAAGCGTGACGTGGTTATCGACCTGGTGTGCTACCGCCGCCACGGCCACAACGAGGCCGACGAGCCCAATGCCACCCAGCCCTTGATGTACCAGAAGATCAAGAGCCACCCGACCCCGCGCGCTATCTACGCCGAGCGCCTGGCCGCTGAAGGCAGCGTCAATGCCGAGCAGGCCAAGGCCCTGTCTGACAACTACCGTGACCAGCTGGACAAAGGCGAGTGCGTGGTAGAGGAATGGCGTCCCATGAGCGAGCACAGCTCCGACTGGACCCCTTACCTCAACAAGCAGTTCGATGCCCAGTACAAGTCCGGCATCAGCACCGACAAGCTGGCCCAGCTGGGCACCACCCTGGCCACCATGCCGGCCGAGGTCAAGCTGCAGCGCCAGGTTGGTAAGATCTACGAAGATCGCCTGACCATGTCCAAGGGTGAGAAGGCCCTGGATTGGGGTATGGGCGAGACCCTGGCTTACGCCACCCTGCTGGATGAGGGCTACCATGTCCGCATCACAGGGCAAGACGTGGGCCGTGGCACCTTCTTCCACCGCCACGCCGTGGTCCATGACCAGACCACCGGCAACGAGTACCTGCCCCTTAAGCACCTTAAGGAAGAGCAGGGCACCCTGGACATCTACGACTCCGTACTGTCCGAAGAAGCGGTACTGGCTTTCGAATACGGCTACAGCTCTGCCGAGCCTAACGGCCTGTTCATCTGGGAAGCCCAGTTCGGTGACTTCGTCAACGGCGCCCAGGTGGTGATCGACCAGTTCCTGAGCTCTGGCGAGCAGAAATGGGGCCGCCTCTGTGGCCTGACCATGCTGCTGCCCCACGGCTACGAAGGCCAGGGCCCTGAGCACTCCAGCGCCCGTCTGGAGCGTTTCCTGCAGCTGTGCGCCGACGACAACATGCAGGTCTGCGTCCCCTCCACCCCGGCCCAGGTATTCCATATGCTGCGCCGCCAGGTGGTACGCCCGGTACGCCGCCCGCTGATCGTCATGTCGCCCAAGTCCCTGCTGCGCCACCCGCTGGCCGTCAGCAGCCTGGACGAACTGGCAGCCGAGAGCTTCCAGAACGTGATCGGCGAAGTGGACAGCCTGGATCCGAAGAAGGTCAAGAAAGTGGTGTTCTGCGCCGGCAAGGTCTATTACGATCTGCTTGACGCCCGCCGCAAGAACGAGATTTCGGACATCGCCATTGTCCGTGTCGAACAGCTCTATCCCTTCCCGGCCGACGAAGTGCAAAAAGTGCTGGCTCAGTACAGCCACGTCACTGAATTCGCCTGGTGTCAGGAAGAGCCCAAAAACCAGGGTGCCTGGTATTTCATCCAGCACGACATCCGCGAGGCCCTGCCGGCGGCTGCCAAGCTGGGTTATGCCGGCCGCAAGGCGTCTGCCGCTCCGGCCGTGGGCTATGCCTCTGTGCACGCCCAGCAGCAACAGGCGCTGGTCGCCGATGCGCTCAACCTCGAAGTAAAAGATTAAGGCAAAAGGAACAATAGAATGAGCATCGAAATCAAGGTACCCGTCCTGCCGGAATCTGTGGCGGACGCCACTATCGCCACCTGGCACAAGAAGCCCGGTGAAGCGGTATCTCGTGACGAGAACCTGGTTGACATCGAGACCGACAAAGTCGTTCTGGAAGTACCGGCCCCTGAAGACGGCGTGCTGGGTGAGATCCTGTTCGAAGAGGGTGCTACCGTCACCGCCGAGCAAGTGATCGCCATCCTCAAAGCCGGCGCTGCCCCTGCTGCCGCCCCGGCCGCTGCCGCCCCCAAGGCTGAAGCCGCCGCTCCTGCTGCCGCCAGCGACGAGTCCAACGACGCCCTGAGCCCCTCCGTACGCCGCGCCCTGGCCGAAAAAGGCCTGAGCCCCGACGGGATCAAAGGCACTGGCGTTGGTGGCCGCATCACCAAGGAAGATGTAGACAACTACATCAAGAACGGTGCTGCCAAGGCTGCTCCTGCCGCTGCCCCGGCCCCGGCCATGGCTGACCGCTCCGAGAAGCGTGTGCCCATGACCCGCCTGCGCAAGACCATTGCCAAGCGCCTGCTGGACGCCAAAAACAACACGGCCATGCTGACCACCTTCAACGAAGTCAACATGAAGCCGATCATGAGCCTGCGTAAGCAGTATCAAGAGATCTTCGAGAAGAAGCACGGCATCAAGCTGGGCTTCATGTCCTTCTACGTGAAGGCCGTAGTCGAAGCACTGAAGCGCTACCCCGATGTCAACGCCTCCATCGACGGCGACGATATCGTTTACCACAACTACTTCGACGTCAGCATCGCGGTTTCCACCCCCAAAGGCCTGGTTACCCCCGTGCTGCGCAATGCCGACCAGATGGGTCTGGCTGACATCGAAAAAGCGATCCGTGACCTGGCCATCAAGGCCCGTGACGGCAAGCTGTCCATCGAAGACATGACCGGTGGTAACTTCACCATCACCAACGGCGGTGTGTTCGGTTCCCTGATGTCCACCCCCATCATCAACCCGCCCCAAAGCGCTATCCTTGGCATGCACGCCATCAAGGATCGCCCCATGGCGGTGAACGGTCAGGTAGAGATCCTGCCGATGATGTACCTGGCCCTGTCTTACGACCACCGCATCGTCGATGGCCGTGAGTCCGTAGGCTTCCTGGTCACCATCAAGGACATGCTGGAAGATCCGACGCGTCTTCTGCTGGACGTTTAAGCTTTCAGGCAAAGGGGGGCCAAGGCCCCCCTAAATCTGGACGAAAGGGCCCTTGGCCCTTTTTGGGATGGTAGCCCCTAGCTGCCACAAACACGCAAAGAGACTGAGCATAATGAACTTGCACGAGTATCAGGCTAAGCAACTGCTCGCCGAGTACGGTCTGCCCGTATCCGAAGGTGTCGCGGTTGACAATCCTCAGGCCGCTGTAGAAGCCGCCTCCTCCATCGGTGGTAACCAGTGGGTTGTTAAATGTCAGGTTCACGCTGGTGGCCGCGGTAAAGCGGGCGGTGTGAAAGTCGTCGACTCTAAAGAGAAAGTCCGCGAGTTCGCCGAGCACTGGCTGGGCAAGAACCTGGTGACCTACCAGACCGACGAGAAAGGTCAGCCGATCAACAAGATCCTGGTTGAGTCCTGCACCGACATCGCCAAAGAACTGTACCTGGGTGCCGTTCTGGACCGCGCCAGCCGTCGCGTTGTGTTCATGGCTTCCACCGAAGGTGGCGTGGACATCGAGACCGTTGCTCACGAAACTCCTGAGAAGATCTTCAAGATGGCCCTCGACCCGCTGGTCGGCCCGCAGCCTTACCAAGGCCGTGAGCTGGCATTCAAGCTGGGCCTCGAAGGCGACCAAATCAAACAGTTCGTCAAGATCTACATGGGTCTGGGCCAGCTGTTCACCGATTACGATCTGGCCCTGCTGGAAATCAACCCGCTGGTCATCACCGACAAGGGCAACCTGCACTGCCTGGACGCCAAGATCAACATCGATTCCAACGCCATGTACCGTCAGCCCAAGCTGCGCGAAATGCACGATCCGTCTCAAGAAGACGCCCGTGAAGCCCGTGCTGCTCAGTGGGAACTGAACTACGTAGCCCTGGAAGGCAACATCGGCTGTATGGTTAACGGCGCTGGCCTGGCCATGGGTACCATGGACATCGTCAAGCTGCACGGCGGCCAACCTGCCAACTTCCTGGATGTAGGCGGCGGCGCCACCAAAGAGCGCGTATCCGAAGCCTTCAAAATCATCCTGTCTGACGACGCCGTTAAGGCCGTTCTGGTCAACATCTTCGGTGGTATCGTTCGCTGCGACATGATCGCCGAAGGTATCATCGGTGCCGTTGAAGAAGTGGGCGTTAAGGTACCTGTCGTGGTTCGCCTCGAAGGTAACAACGCTGAACTCGGTGCCAAGAAACTGGCCGAAAGCGGTCTGAACATCATTGCCGCCACCAGCCTGACTGACGCTGCCCAGCAGGTTGTTAAAGCTGCGGAGGGTAAATAATGAGCGTCCTGATTAATAAAGACACCAAAGTGATCTGCCAGGGTTTCACCGGCGGTCAAGGTACTTTCCACTCCGAACAAGCCATCGCCTACGGCACTCAGATGGTTGGCGGCGTGTCCCCGGGTAAAGGTGGCACCACCCACCTGGGCCTGCCGGTGTTCAACACCGTTCGCGAAGCCGTAGAAGCCACTGGCGCTACCGCTACCGTGATCTACGTTCCGGCTCCTTTCTGTAAAGACGCCATCCTCGAAGCCATCGACGCTGGTATCCAGCTGATCGTGACCATCACCGAAGGCATCCCGACCCTCGACATGCTGGACGTTAAAGTCAAGCTGGAAGAGACCGGTGTGCGCATGATCGGCCCGAACTGCCCCGGCGTTATCACTCCGGACGAGTGCAAGATCGGCATCATGCCTGGCCACATCCACAAAGCAGGTAAAGTGGGCATCGTTTCCCGCTCCGGCACCCTGACCTACGAAGCGGTCAAGCAGACCACTGACGAAGGTTTCGGCCAGTCCTCCTGCGTAGGTATCGGCGGCGACCCGATCCCTGGCTCCAACTTCATCGACATTCTGGAACTGTTCCAGAATGATCCGCAGACCGAAGCCATCGTTATGATCGGCGAGATCGGCGGTACTGCTGAAGAAGAAGCGGCTGCCTACATCAAGGCCAACGTCACCAAGCCTGTGGTTTCCTACATCGCTGGTGTAACTGCTCCTCCGGGCAAACGTATGGGCCACGCTGGCGCCATCATCTCCGGCGGTGCCGGTACTGCCGACGAGAAGTTCGCTGCCCTGGAAGACGCCGGTGTCAAAACCGTACGTTCCCTGGCCGACATCGGCAAAGCCCTGCGCGAAGTAACCGGCTGGTAAGCTCGGTTGTTTTTGCTAAAAAGCCGCCCTAGGGCGGCTTTTTTTATGGCAGCGTAAGGGCCTAGGCCCGCACCTGACTGGTAAAGAGCTTGCCGGCTTTGACCTGGTTGCGCCCGGCCAGCTTGGCCTCGTAAAGGGCGCTGTCGGCGCACTGGAACAATTCCCGCTGGCTGAGGCTGTTGTCGGGAATGACTGCCGCCACCCCCAGGCTCAGGGTCACCACCCCTTGGGCCGACAGGCAGTGGGGCAGGGCCAAGTCCTCCACCTGTTGGCGAATGCGCTCGGCAATGCGCATGCTCTCTTCCATGTAGACCCCGGTCAGTACCACCGCGAATTCCTCACCGCCGTAGCGGGCTACCAGGCTGCCCTGGCGGCGCACCGTCCTGGCCAGGGCCTTGGCCACCTTGACCAGGCAGTCGTCACCGGCCAGATGGCCGTAATGGTCGTTGTACTGCTTGAAGACGTCTATGTCGCAGATGATCACGGCGATGGGCTGGTGGCCGGCCTGGCACTGGCGCCAGCTTTGGAACATGAAGTGGTCGAAGTGGCGGCGGTTGGCCACCTTGGTCAGGCCGTCGAGGTTGCTCAGTTTGGCCAGGTTCTCGTTGTGGCTCAGCAGCAAGGCATTCTGGTCAGACAGTTGGTTTTGCAGCAAAAAGGCCAGACGGGCGGCTTTTTCCTGGTGGTAGCAGATCATCATGCCGACGATGTTGGCCCCCACGAAGAAGAACTGGTTGGCCACCAGGCCTTTGAGGCTGGGGTGGTTGACCCCCAGCTCCACCACCAAAAAGGCCAGCACCAACAGCCAGCCGCAGCAAGTAGCCACCACGAAGCGCAGCCGGGCAAAACCGTAGCCGAACATGAAGGCGAGGATCAGCCCCGCATAATAGAGGTAGGCGTCCTGAGCCGTGGTCAGGGTGGTCAGATAGATGACCCCAAGCCCCCCCAGTATCACCAAGAAGGCCAGTGACGCCTGGAAGTAGTGCATAAAGCTCTTGTGGTAGGACAGGGCCAGCACCACCAGGCCGGCCGGCAGGAAGACCCCGAAGCGGCACAGCCAGGCTTCCAGCAACCGGTTGGGGATCACCAACAGGTCGAGGATGGCAAACAAAGAGAAGTAGAGGATCCCAAAACCTATGGCGACCCGGGCTTGGCCCAGGGTGCTTTTAAAATAAGCTCGACGAAACGGCGCTTCCCAATCGGCCTGCTCTCCCTTGAAGGTAAGACTGAAAGGAGCCAGCATGGCGCCGAGGCGTTTTTTGGCCATGTCTTCTGCCTTAGTGTGTGCTGTCATGCCGCTACTCTGGTGCCTTGTTTGCGTCCTTGTAAGACAAGTGCTTATCGACGTCGTATCATGTGCCTCCAAAGATTCTCGGAGGACCTATGAACCAATATAGCCAAGGCGCCAATAAAGGGCTGATCCTTCTTGCCGTACTCCTTTGCGCTCTGCTGGGGGCCATCGGCGCCTGGCGTTGGCAGTTGGGGGAAGATTACGGTGTCTGGGTGTTGGGGATCTTCGCCGTCCTTGCCCTGCTATTTGCCTCTGCCATTAGCCGCAGCTGCATGTGGCTGGCTGCCGACGCCGAGGGCCTGACTCTCCATTACTGGTTCAGCAAGGCCCATATTTCCTGGCAGCAGGTGGAAACCCTGGGCCTGGTCTACCACCATATTTTCCCCTCTGTGGGCCTTTGCCTGACCGACGCCGGCCGCGACGCCTGGCCGGGGCGGGTTTATGACCGTGAGCGCATGGACGTGGACGTGGTGCTGCCCAGTTGGCTGGCCGCCCGGGCCGACCGGGTATTGGCTGAGCTGGAGCGCTGCCGGGCCGGGCAATAACCACTTGCCAGGGCGCGCCCCCTTCGGGGTACCATGGCCTGCAATTGATGAAAACGTGAAGTAAGGCAATGGATTTTACCCTGATCCCCGTCACCCCCTTCGCCCAGAACTGCACCCTGGTGTGGTGCAGCCAGACCAGGCAGGGGGCCCTTATCGATCCGGGCGGCGAGCCGGACAAGCTGCTGGCCAAGGCCCAGGAATTGGGTGTCACCATCAGCGCCATCTGGCTCACCCATGGCCACCTGGACCATGTGGGTGCCACAGGGGAGCTGAAAAATCGCCTTGGGGTGCCTGTCATCGGCCCTCACAAGGACGATGACTTCTGGCTGAGCCGTCTTGAGGACCAGGCCCGGATGTTCGGCTTTCCCGAGCCGGTGCCCTTTAGCCCCGACCGCTACCTGGAGCAGGGCGATATCCTGACCCTGGGGGAAGAAACCTTCGAGGTACTGCATTGCCCCGGCCATACCCCGGGCCACGTGGTGCTCTTTAATCCCAAGGCCCAGTGGGCCCAGGTGGGGGACGTGCTCTTTAAAGGCTCCATCGGCCGCACCGACTTTCCCATGGGCAACCATCAGCAGCTGCTGGACGCCATCCGTCACCGTCTCTTTCCTCTTGGGGACCAGGTGCGTTTCGTGCCCGGCCACGGCCCCATGTCTACCCTGGGTGAAGAGCGCCGCAGCAACCCCTTTGTGGCGGATCACCGCTTCGGTTGAGGACAACCTATGTCGACTGTATTGAATGAATTGCTGTCCCTGCTGGAACTGGAGCCGGTAGAAAAGGACATCTTCCGTGGCCAGAGCCAGGATCTGGGCTTTCCGGCCCTGTTTGGCGGCCAGGTGCTGGGCCAGGCCATGAGCGCCGCCCAGGCCACGGTAGAGCCGGGCCGCACGGCCCACTCCCTCCATGCCTATTTCCTGGAAGCGGGCGACGCCAAGAGCCCGGTGGTCTACCTGGTGGAAAACCTGCGCGACGGCGGCACCTTCTCCACCCGCCGCATCAAGGCGGTGCAGCACGGCCGCGCCATCTTCGCCCTGACCGCCTCCTTCCAGGTAGCCGAGGAAGGCTTTGAACACCAGGACGAGATGCCGGCGGTGCCGGGCCCGGAGGGGCTGAAAAGCGAGCGCGAGCTGGCCGAACCCCTGGCCGAACGCTTGCCCAAGAAGATCCTCGAAAATTTCCTGACCGAGATGCCCATCGAGATGCGCCCGGTGGTCTTTCACGACCCCACGGCGCCGACGGTAGCCGAGCCGGTACGCTACGTGTGGATGAAGGCCAATGGCCAGATGCCGGACGATCTGCGTATCCACCAGTACCTGCTGGCCTACGCCTCGGACTTCAACTTCCTGCCCACCTCCTTGCAGCCCCATGGCCGCTCCTACATGGACCCGAGCCTGCAGGTGGCGTCCATCGACCACGCCATGTGGTTCCACCGGGATTTTCGCATGGACGACTGGCTGCTGTACGTGGTCAAGAGCGCCAATGCCGGCGCCGGCCGAGGCCTGGTGCGCGGCCAGTTCTTCGACCGCCAGGGCCGCCTGGTGGCGTCCACCACCCAAGAAGGCCTTATTCGCCAGCGAAAGCCCCGTAACGGCTAAGGCTGTGGCAATAAAAAGGGCGCCCCGGGGCGCCCTTTTTTATTCGCTAAGGGGTTTAAGGCCCCTTGCCAGCCACCAGGCGGGCAGGCCAAGGGCCGCCATCAGCAGGAACACCAGGCCCCCCAGGCTATCGAACAGGGCTCCTGTCACCAGCATCATCGCCGCCACCGCCAGGCTCAGGGCCAGGGCCGAATAGAGGGCCTGGGTGCCCACCCCGTAATGACTGGGCAGCTCCTTGCTGATAAAGCGGATGGCCCCCAGGTGCGCCAGGGAGAAGGTAAAGCCGTGCAGGCTTTGCAGTATCACCAGTTGCCAAAGCTCGGTGGCAAAGGCGGTACCGGTCCAGCGCAGCAGCACGGCCCCGGCGGCCAGGCTCAGCAAGGTGGCGGCGCTTTGGTGGTTAAAGAGGCGCCGGGCAAAGAAGAACACCAGCACTTCCACCACCACACCCCAGCTCCACAGGGCGCCGCTGGTGGCGGCGCTGATGCCAAGCCGCTCCCAATGGATCACCGAAAAGCCGTAGTAGGCGGCGTGGCTGCCCTGGATGGCCATGATGATCAGCAAGAAGCGGCGCAGCATCGGTTCTTTCAGCAGCTGGGTCCAGGGCAGGGCAGGGCGGGCCTTGGGGCCGTCGGTGAGGGGCTCGGTCATGGCCGGCAGGGTGCCCACAAACATCAGCAGCTGGGTGGCCAGCAGGCACCACAGCACCGCCTGGCTGCCCCACAGGCCGGTGATATAGCCCATGGCGGTGGACATCAGCACGAAGGCCACCGACCCCCAGAGGCGGACCTTGCCGTAATCCATGCCGGTCTGGGCCACCATGCGGGTGGCCATGGCGTCGGAAATGGGCATCAGCGGCGAGTAGAGCAGGGAGCTGACCAGGGTCAGCCCCAGCAGCAGCGGCAGGCTTTGGGGCAGCAGGAAACCGGCAAAAGTCAGCAGGGTGGCCAGGGCCAACAGGCGGCTGGCCGGCATCAGCTGCTCGGAGCGTTTGATGCGGGTGGTGATAAAGAGCGACCCCAGGGCGCGGGTGCCCTGGGCCAGGCCCAAAATGATACCGATCAGGGCCGGGGTCAGTGACTGGCCCTTAAGCCACAATGACCAAAACGGCAGGTAAATACCCCATCCTAGGAAGAAATGCACATAAAACAGCGATAACCAAATTGACGGCCTGAGGGTCATAACCAGTTCCGGGAAAGGCGGGGTGGGCGATCTTGGCTGCTGATTTGCGCCGGGTCAAGGCGCCCTCGGCCAGTTGCTGCCATGCTCGATAAAAAAGAGGACCGCATTATGTACGACATGGTGACCTTGGGCTCGGCCACGGTGGATTTGTTTGCCGACACCGATTCGGAGCTGGTGCAGATTGAGACCCGTCATTCCCTGGAAAAACTCATCGCCTATCCCCTGGGGGGCAAGATCCTTATCAAGGATCTCAATGTCACCGTCGGCGGTGGCGGCACCAATAGCGCCGTGGCCTTTGCCCGCCAAGGTCTGAAAACCGCCTTTCTGGGCAAGGTAGGGGACGACGCCCAGGGCCAGCAGGTGCTGGACGAGTTGGCCAAGGAAGGAGTGGATTTTGTTGGGGCCAGGGGCGGCCAGACCGGGCTGTCGGTGATTTTGGACTCCATCCATGACGACAGGACCATATTGGCCTTCAAGGGCGCCTCCGACCACCTCAGCCTGGCCGAGGCCAACTTGCCCCCTAGCCGCTGGCTCTATTGCTCGGCCATGCTGGGCCAGAGCCTGGACACCATGAAGGCTCTGCTGGCCAAGACCCAGGCCAAGGTGGCCTTTAACCCGTCCAGCTACCTGGCCCGTCAGGGCTTGGCGGCGCTGGCGCCCATTTTGTCGGCGGTGGCGGTGCTGGTGCTGAACAAAGAAGAAAGCGCCATGCTGCTGGGGCTGGATGAGCACCAACAGCACAGCCTGGACCAACTGCTGGCCGCCCTTTACCAGGCCCTGCCCGGTAAAACCCTGGCCATTACCGACGGCGCCGAGGGCCTGTTGGCCACCGACGGCCAGGTGAAGGTGGTGGCCAAGCCGAGAGACGGCCTCGCCATAGTGGAGACCACAGGGGCAGGGGACGCCTGTGCCAGCGGCCTGGTGGCGGCCCTGGCCCGAGGCCAGGAGTTGGCGGATGCGGTCAGGGCCGGCATGCTCAACGCCGAGTCGGTGCTGGCCTTCAAGGGCGCCAAGAACCGCCTCTTGAGCCTCGCCGAGCTGCAGGCCCAGCTCAAACAAGACGACAGAGCCTTGTCCGTATCACCCTGGCCGGCACATTGACGACGAAAATGCCCTGGGTCACTGTAGGCGCCTAATAAACAAGGAGCCGTGACATGAAACTCTTTTACCTGCCTGGGGCCTGCTCTCTTGGGATCCATGCCCTGTTGGAAACACTGGGGGTGCCCTTTAGCCTGGAAAAGGCCGACCTGGGCTCGCAGGCTTTCGCCAAGGTAAACCCAGCCAAGGCCGTGCCAGCCCTGGTGCTGGACTCCGGCCAGGTACTGACTCAGGGCCCGGCCATTATGCAGTACCTAGCTGACCGTTTTCCCGAGCAGCAATTGGGCAAGGCGGCCTCCTTGGAAGTGCAGGCCGGGCTTCAGGCTTGGCTGGCCTTTGCCAGCAGCGATTTCCACGGCGCCTTCAAACCCCTTTTCGGTGCCCAGCGTTTCACCCTACAGACCGACGACCCCAGCCTGGCGGCTGTCCAGGAGGCTGCCAAGGCCAAGGTCGAGCAGCTGCTGGTGCAACTGGAAACCGTGCTGGCCGGTAAGGACTTCCTGGCCGAAGGGCGTTTGACCATTGCCGATCTCTATCTCTTTCCCATGCTCAGATGGGCCAAGGCCAAGGTGGGCCTGGAACAGGTGCCGGCAGTGGCGGCTTACCTTGCGCGGATGCTGGCCTTGCCGGCGGTGCAGCGGGCCATGGCCAGCGAAGGCCTGCAATAAAAACAAACCCGGCCATGGCCGGGTTTGTTTTTATTTGGGCTGGGCGTCCAGGCTCTGGCCGTTAACGTCCTTGCTGTCCGGCCCCATCAGGTACAGATAAAGGGGCATCAGATCGGCCGGGGTTTTCAGGGTTTGTGGGTCTTCACCCGGAAAGGCCTTGGCGCGCATGGAGGTGCGGGTGCCGCCGGGGTTGATGCAGTTGACCCGCAGCGGGCCCTTGCTGTGCTCGTCGGCCAGTACCTGCATCATGCCTTCGGTGGCAAATTTTGACACCGCATAGGCGCCCCAGTAGGCCCGGCCTTTTTTGCCCACCCCAGAACTGGTGAAGATAAGGCGCCCGTCCGGGGCGGCCTTGAGTAGGGGCAGCAGCGCCCTGGTCATGCGAAAGGTGGCGTCGACGTTGATTTTCATCACCTTGTCCCAGGTGCTGTCGTCTATGGTCTCAAAGGGACTCAGCACCCCCAGCTCACCGGCATTCATCAAGACCCCGTCCAGGCGCCCAAACTGGTTGTCGATGGTGGCGGCCATGTCCCGGTAATGCTGGTCGGTGGCCCCCAGCATATCCAGGGGGATAATGGCCGCCTGGGGGTAGCCGGCTGCTGCTATCTCGTCGTAGAGGGTTTCGAGCTTGGCCACATTGCGGCCCAGCAGAATAAGGGTGGCGCCGTGGCGGGCATAGTGCAGCGCCGCTTCACGGCCTATGCCGGTGCTGGCGCCGGTGACCAGAATGACGCGACCTGCAAGCAGAGAAAGGGGGGGCTGGTAATCGAGCATTGGCTATCCCATTTGACGGTCTGTGGCCAGTCTACCTCAGCGGCTTTAGAAGCCAAAGTCATGGCAACTGAGAGATTTTTCAGGAAATATTTGTAAAAAGTCCGACCAGTACGATAACGTAATCAGTCGATGGTCAACTTAATAAAAATAACCATTTTTGGGGAGAATCATGGATAAGAAAATCATCAGTATCGCTGTGCTGGCCGCACTTGGCCTGAGTGCCTGTGGTGGCAGCGACAACTACAAAGAGCAGCAAAACAACACGGACCCGGCAGTCCCCACCGCAAGGATCGCCTTTGATCCCAGCAATGGTGTCCTGCCCATCCCGAACGACATTCTCAAATCCGGCACCACTGACGGCACCCTGAACATTCCGGATGTCGCCGACGAAGGCTCGCCCTACGACCCCTATGCCGTACTGTCCGGCCTGGACGGCTGGTCTGTCAGTACCCCCTTCACCATTGACTTGTCTCTGCCCGAAGGCGTGACCCTCAATGCCGAGTCCGTGCAGCAGCCGGGCGCCGTGGTGTTGCTGGAAGTGACCGCCGGTGGTGGCAGTGACGAAGAGTGCGCCGCCGATTCTGCCGTCAACGCCTGTAACCTGGTTACCGCCTTGACCTTCGGCAGCGACTACGTGGCCCAGGTCTCCGGCGACTCCATCGCCGTTGTGCCCCTTAAGCCGCTGAAAGCCAAGACCTCTTACGTGGTGGCCACCACCAGCATGGTAACCGACTCCATGGGTCGCTCCGTGCTGGGGTCCTCCACCTACAACCTGCTCAAGCAGGACCTGAGCACCGCCCCCCTGGGAACCGACCAGCAAAAACTGCTGCAAGGCGCGGTGAACTCCTATGAGAACGTGCTGGCCGAGGCCGGTGTGGACAAGGACAGCGTCACCTATTCCGGCCTGTTTACCACCCAGAGCACTGCCGACACCCTCAACTACGCCAAACTGGTGTTGATGCAGACCCTGCAAGCTGGCCAGCTCCAGCTTTCTGCCCTGACCGACACCGGTTATACCGCTGCCGACGCCCTGGGCCTGGATGGCTCCACTACTGCCGGCCAGCTGGCCAGCGGCGCTGAGGTATATAGCGCCACCCTGACCCTGCCGTACTTCCTGGATAAGCCTGCCGCAACTGATTTTGCCAGCGGTGATTGTAATATCGCCACCGGCGACCTGACCCAGTGCGACAAGCTCTCTTCCCGCTGGATAGCGTCCGGCGACAGCCCGGCCGCCGTGCTGCTGGCCCTGCAAAGCGGCGCCCTGAGCCAGGCGAGCTTTGCCGAGCAGGCGGTCAATCAGGGTATCGATCCCCAGGCGGCGCTGGCCAACAACGCCCTGTTGATCGGTGCAAGCTTTACCAATGACGCCGGTGAAGATATTGACCCGTACCAATTCATCACCCAGTACAACCCGGTGCCCCAGGTCCGCTCTCTCAAGACCATCGACGTGCTGGTGACCCTGCCTATTCCCAGCACCGTGAATGTCTTGCGCAGCAACCTGGGCATGCAAGGCACCATTGCCAAAGGCGCTGCCGGCTGGCCCACCACCATCTATGGTCACGGCATCACTAACTACAAGGAGACCGGCCTGGCCATGGCCGGCACCCTGGCCCTCAATGGCCAGGCGATGATCGCCATCGATCTGCCGCTGCACGGCAAACGTGGCCTGGATCTGACCGGTGACGGTGCTTCAAACCTCAACGCCGGCGACAACGTGGGTATCTACACCAACCTGGCCAGCCTTGGCACAGTGCGCGACAACCTGCGTGAAAGCGTCATCGACCAGCTGTCCCTGCGCGCCGCCATTACCGCCCAGAACCTTGGCGGCGGCACCACCCTGGACGGCACCAATGTCAGCTACGTGGGTGTATCCATGGGCTCTATCGTCGGTTCCGAGGCGGTAGCTGTGGGTAACACCGAAACCAAAGACCCGCTCACCGGCAACGATTACTCCGCTTTCTTCAGCTTCAAGACGGCGGCCCTGTCTGTACCGGGTGCCGGCGTAGCGGGTATCTTTGCCTACTCACCGACCTTTAGCAGCACCGTTGCCACCGGCCTGCAAGCCTCTGCCACCTTCCAGGCGGCCCTGGCGGCAGCCAACCCCAACAACCTGCAGCCTGGCGATGCCGGCTACGAGCAACTGGTGGCGGCGGTTTACGCCCAGTTCCTGCCCACCTTTCTGTTCGCCGCCCAGACCATCGTCGATTCCGCCGACCCCATCGCCTACGGGGCTACCCTGACCGGCAACACTGCCGTGCTGGTACACGAAGTGGTGGGTGACGGCACTGCCGGCAGTGGAGACCAGGTGATCCCCAACTCCAACGCTGCCTTCGGTGCGCCCCTGTCCGGTACTGAACCGTTGATCGCCGCCATGGGTCTGACCCCCATCACCGCTTCTGTCACCAGCAGCGACGGTGCCCAGGTCAGCGGTGTGGCGCGCTTTAACGCCGGTTCCCACGGCTCCTTGCTGGACCCCACTGCCAGCCCTGCCGTGACCACCGAGATGCAATACCAGGTGGCCAGCTTCCTGGCCAGCCAGGGTCTGAGCATCCAGGTGCAAAACGCTTCTGTGCTGATCGGCGCCGAATAAGCCTTGAGGGAACCCTCGGGGACCCCTTAGGGCAATGAAAAACACCCGGCCACTGGCCGGGTGTTTTGTTTTACACTCAAGCCTTTAACGTCATGGAGTAGCGACATTGGACTTTCTTAGCGACTACGGTCTTTTCCTGGCCAAGACCCTGACTTTGGTGCTGGCCCTGGTGTTGGTGCTGGTGGTGGTCTCGGCCCTGTCGATGCGCAAGCAGCGCCAAAAAGGTGAGCTGACGGTGACCGATCTGGGCCAGCGCCTGAAAAGCTACGGCCACAAGCTGCAAGCCGAGCTGTTGGACAAGAAGGCCCTCAAGGCCAAAGCCAAGGCCGAGAAAAAGCAGAAGGACGAGCAGGGCAAACCCAACCTGTTCGTGCTGGACTTTAACGGCTCCATGGACGCCCACGAAGTGGACGCCCTGCGTGAGGAAGTGACGGCGGTATTGGCGGTGGCCTCCAGCACCGACCAGGTGCTGCTGCGCCTGGAATCTCCCGGCGGCGTGGTCCATGGTTATGGCCTGGCGGCCTCGCAACTGGCCAGGGTCCGGGATGCCGGTGTGCCCCTGACGGTGGCGGTGGACAAGGTGGCGGCCAGCGGCGGCTACATGATGGCCTGTGTGGCCGACCGCATCCTGGCGGCGCCTTTTGCCATGCTGGGGTCCATCGGCGTTATTGCCGGTATCCCTAACTTTCATAAAGTGCTGAAAAAGCACGATATAGACTACGAGCAGCACACCGCAGGCAAGTTCAAGCGCACCCTCTCGGTGTTGGGGGAAAACTCCGAGGAAGGGCGTGAAAAGTTCGTGGCCGATCTCAATGTCATTCACGGGCATTTTCGTAACCATGTGGGTCACTACCGGCCGGCTTTGGCCCTGGACGACGTGGCCACAGGGGAAGTGTGGCTGGGTGTCGACGCCCTGGAAAAAGGCCTGGTGGACGGGATCAGTACCTCCGACAGCTACCTGACCGAGCGACTCGACAGTCATAAGATCCTGGCGGTCAAATTCCAGCTGCGCCGCAAACTGGGTGAAAAGGTAGGCCTGGCCTTTCGCTGCCTGCTGACCCGCCTTGGGATTTAACGCCTTGTCTCTAGTACCAAAGTAGGCTGGTACCCGGCGTCAGGCTGGGGCTAGCATGGACCCAAATCTCATAAGGAGCCTGTGATGTCTGGGTTTAACAAGATAGTCCACAGCTATGACGAGGCCCTGGCGGGCATCGACAGCAACATG